>CAYIVQ010000079.1:0-2503 GCA_964366905.1 uncultured Candidatus Saccharibacteria bacterium | reverse complement strand
AAGAGATGGTGGCAGGTAATCATGAGGCACAGAACATGAAGCATAAAACATAAAACACAACGAGCATAGTTCTGCGAGTGTAGTACAATGGCAGTATGCGACCTTCCCAAGCCCCCACACCAAACGAGTATAGTTCTGCGAGTATGGTTCAGTGGCAGAACGCGACCTTCCCAAGGTTGAGATGGGGGTCCGATTCCCCCTACTCGCTCAAATTTTGTGAGAATACTCGTTATGGTGTGGGGGCAAGGTCGAGACACGGGTCCGATTCCCGTCACTCGCTCCAATATTCAATACAAAACCCGCTTTAAAAAGCGGGTTTTGTATTGAATACAGAAACGCGATCTATTTTTCTATTGCGATTGAAATACTGTTTTTAAATCTGTTCTGGCCTTCTCTATAGCGGCTTTAAAATCATCCACTGCTTTGTCTATCGCGGCTTTGCGATTTTCGTGAAGCAGACCAACCGAATCTTTCAATTTTTCTATCGCTTCTCTATCGCTTTGGAATTTCGCGCGCGCGGCATCCATATCAGTTTGGAATGTTTCTCTGATAGTTGGCTGGGCAGTACCGCTTACGCAGTTTGATTTGGCTTTTTCTATGGCGGCCGAAATAGAATTTTTGAAAGTCGTGATTGCCAAATCAACGGCTGATTTTCGGCTGGCGATTGAGTCTTTCAACCCTTGCCGGAATGTTTCAATTGCCAAGTCAACTGCAGTTCTGCGAGCGATAACTGCTGTTTCCACGGCTGTTTTAAACGCTAAAACCGCTTGTTTTTGAGCGTCAGTCGCGGCCTTTTCTTCCAATTTGGCGTAGTGCTCTTGGCGATTGGCGTCCCATTTTGCGCGGTTGGCATTCAGGCGCGCGTCGCGTTCGTTTTGTTTGGTCTCAAGATTAACCAATCTTTCAACCCGCTTCGTTTCTAGTTTTAATAAGCGGTCGGCGATTCGTTGGTCAATCCTTGGCGACTGCTCGGAAATGCGGGCGCAAAATCCCCGTTGGGTTGAAGTTGCCGTTTGGGCGAAAGCGAAAACCGGCAGAAGCGCGTTTACTGCCACAAGCGCTATGATCATAACCGAAATATATTTTTTAAAATTCGCTTGCTTCATATGATTGACCAAAATCACTAATTACTTGAGCGTCCGCGCTCAAAAGATTGGTGTCGCTGTTTTCCTCTGCCGCCGCTGTTGTTTCAAGAGACGAGTCTTGAAGAAGCGCGTTTATCGCGTCATCAACATTGCCGGTTGCCGCTGGCGGCGCAACTTCTGAGATTTTTTCCTCTGCCGCCGCTGGCGGTTTTTGGATGGATGGCTGTTGAGGTTGTGGAGTTTTAGCGCCGATTTGCATATATATAATTAGAATCGCGATAAGCGCCGCGACGACAACTCCAATAATTATTTTCCACTTTGATTCCATATTTCGTGAATTTTGGTTGATTAGTTGTGAATAAATCGACCTTTATTTCTTTGTATTATATCATAAATTTTTGTTATACTACTAGCATGAACGAGCCATCTCAACAAAATCATTATATGCTTCCTGTGGCGATTGTTATAGCCGCTGTTTTCGTTTCCGGAGCGATTTTTTATTCGCGAGGAGGATTTAGTTTTCTTAATTCGGAAAGAACCGGAGCTAGCGAGCAAAACGATGATATCGGCTCAAACTCGCTTAATGAAGTTCGGCCTATTGGCACAGAGGACCATATTTTTGGCAGTATGAACGCGCCGGTGAAAATCATAGAATATTCCGATTTTGAATGTCCGTTTTGCAAGAGCTTTCATCAGACGATGAAACAAATAATGGATGAATATAAAGATAGTGGCAAAGCCGCGTGGGTTTATCGGCACTTTCCAATAGACGAATTGCATCCGGTAAAAGCGCGAAAAGAAGCGATGGCTTCCGAATGCGCCGCCGAACTTGGCGGCAATGACGCTTTTTGGCGCTACGCGGACAAAATTTTTGAAGCGACTCCGTCGAATAATCAAATTGATTTGGCGGTTCTTCCGGGATTAGCAAAAGACATAGGATTGAATAAAAGTGAATTTGAAACATGCCTTGGGAGTGGAAAGTTTGATCGGCGCGTTCAAGATGATTATGAAAACGCGGTGGAAACAGGCGGCAATGGCACGCCATGGACTATCATCATCGCTCCAAACGGCAAAAAATTCCCTATAAAAGGAGCCCAATCATATTTTACCGTTAAATCAATTATTGATACCGCTCTTGCCCAGCAATAAAACATCTATCGCAACCCGGTTGCAATAGATGTTTTGCAAAAGGTTTTAAAGCGGGGTATAATAAAACTTATGATTGTAGTTGATATTGAAGCAACAGGGCTTGATCCGTTCAGGCACTCTATAATAAGCATCGGAGCTTTGGATTTTAACAATCCGAAGAATCAGTTTTATGGCGAATGCAGAATGTGGGATGGATCGGCGGTAGACCGAGAGTCTTTGGGAGTTATCGGCCTTTCTGAAGCCGAGGTTTCCGACCCGAATAAAAAATC
>CAYIVQ010000078.1:0-2519 GCA_964366905.1 uncultured Candidatus Saccharibacteria bacterium | reverse complement strand
AAACTAACATATTAAAATCCTTTTTTTTATTTTTTTGTTTTGGTTTTTATAAAAAAAAAAAAAAATTTTTTTTTGTTTTTTCGAACCCCACACCCCTGCTTCCAATTCACATTCTTTGAACCACTCTTCCTTTGGTTTGATCATATGGGCTTAATTCCACCGCAACCCTGTCTCCCGGAAGAATCTTAATATAATACATTCTCATTCTCCCGGAGAGATGGACTAAAACCACCCCACCCTCATTCAATTGCACACGAAACATCGCGCTAGGCAATTTTTCTAAAACAATTCCTTCTTTCCGAATTTTATTATTTTGCATACGAATAACTAATCATTTTTAACAAATTAAGAATCAAAAGTCAACCCCTTGTTATTTATTTATTGTTCTATTGTCACTTTTATATTTTTCGGGTCTGTCGGAGCGGAAGAGTTCCAAAACGGAAAAGGGCGAAAAGTCAGCTCAACGCTCTCAATCGCCTCATTAACGCTCAAAATCTCTCTTATTTGCGACTCATCTTTTCCGGCAAGTTGGCTGGCAATTTCTTCGGTATTGACTTTGCCGACCAGTGTTTCATTGACTTTCACGTTAAATTCCAATGTTATTCCTCCGGAGCCGAGCTTGCTGTCGGCATAAAAAATAGTTCTGGTCCCCGGCAATTCACTATAAATATCCGCAACCTTACTTATCAGATTATGTTCTATAAGAGAGGCAATGTCGCTTTCGGCAAATACAAACACGCTGAATGTGGTTTTCATTGCCGCCTTGAACTTGCCATTTTCTTGATTGATCGGTTCAGCATTAAATTCGGAAACGCTATCGAGCTTGGTGTTATCAATGACTCTCATGCCCTGCGGGATATTGGCGCGCGCATATTCATCGGCAGCTTGGTTTAATCTATCGTTCAAACTTTCTTTGGCGCTCGCCAAATCTTTTTCCGACGCGAACCAGCTATTGCCGGACGCGCCACCTTTCATATAATCTGAAGACTTGCCGTAAAAACCAATAAACTTTGGCGTGCCCTCAAAACCGGGAATGACAAAATCAGACGGGCCAACATTATAATCAACCCCTTGCTGGTCGGCAATCACGCTGGCATTAACAACTCCCGGGGCAATGACTTTATCACCTTCCATTTTCGCTCCCGGCACGACAACCGCGCTTTTCAAGCGAAATATTTTTCCATCTTTTGTTTTAAAACGAGTGTTTTGCACAAGCCGTTGAGCAACCGGTCCGAATTCATTATATATCGTAATCGCTCCTTCAGCTTTGCTTTCCTGTTCTTGCTTGCCGGTCGCGGTGAATTCATCGCTTAATTCCTTCTCCACTTTAATAATTTGTCCGGGAATTTTTTCCTTGCTTAAATCGGCGGAAGAAAGATTGATATCGGCAGTCGCTTTGAATTCAAAATTCAAAACTTCCTTTTTTGGCATCACTTTCAAAGATAATTTCGGCGTCAATAAAATAAACCCTCCGAAGACCAAGAGCCCGCCCGCGACCGCCAAAATAACCGCGTGCAAGGCCCAATTTCTTTTAATATAAGGGTTTTTTATCGGCGCACCATACGATGATCTTGCCGCTTTTATATTTTCTATGCGGCCGAGATATTCTGAAGGATGCTCTTCTGTTTGATTTCCGGAGATTATATTCTCCGGTTCGGGACTGCGCCCGGCGCGAGATTTCGCCAGTTCATCAAGAAAAGAAGACTCGGCCTGTTTCTCGGTCGAACCCCGATATATGTTCGGTTCTTGATTTTGCGTTTGCTCTTGGCGCACTGTGACCGGCACTATTTCTCCGGCATCGCTTGCCTGAACGCTTTCTTTTTTCATCCAAGGCAAAACTATCTCCGATCCTCCATCATCGGGAGAGACTTCCGATACTTGCACCGGTTGCGGCGCCTGCTCTGCCGTTTTTTTGGAAATCTTCACCGCGCGTTTAGCCGGCGGAGCGTCATCGCTTTCAGTCGCCACATCAAACCCGGCACTCCCGACCGCGCTCAAAACTCCTTGATCCTGCGAAACTATCAAGACTTTTTTCCCCATAACGTCAATTTCTCTTTTTAAAAGTTTCAAGTTCACCAGATCAGTAAAAAGCTCCGGATTGCCATCGGCGGAAATCAATATCTCATCCGCTTCAGTATTTTCAATTCGATTAATCAAATAAGCGATGCTTTCTTCCGGATGAACATACAAAGTTTTTTTTGCCATTATTTTTTCTATTAATTAGATAGTAAATTTTAATATCGCGGAGTCAAAAACGCTGTTTAATTTTTCTTGCCCGCCGATTAAAGCATTAAGGTCATTGATTACCGCATTTCTTTCAAGCGGCAAATCAGCCAACCATATCTTATCAAACAAGACTTTCAATAATTCAGGGGATTCTTCCGATATGCCGATAATTATAGTGCCGGGCAAAATTAGCATTTTATCAATATTACCGAACAATTCCCTAAGTTTTTCTATATACGCCGCTAAAGCGTGCTGAACCGCCAATTTCGCGCCATCATACGGTGACTGCTCCG
>CAYIVQ010000077.1:0-2542 GCA_964366905.1 uncultured Candidatus Saccharibacteria bacterium | reverse complement strand
GGGTGAGAGTTAAGAAACTTAGAATTTGAGATTTGGGACTTGTTTTGATTTTTTGAATTTTGTCATTTGACGAATACAAAATATCTGATAAAATGTATTTATGACTATTATCAGGGATATTACTTTACAAGCTAAAAAATATCTTGAAGATCCGGAAATTCTGATTTTTATCGGCTCGAGACAAGCCGGCAAAACGACTATTCTCAAACAACTTCAGGATTTGTTGCGTAAGTCAAACAAAGAAACCAATTTTTTAAATCTGGAAGATCCGGATTATTTGACGCTACTCAACGAATCTCCGAAGAATCTTTTTAAGATTTTTCCTCTTGATTTAAATAAAAAAAATTTTATTTTTATTGATGAAATCCAATATCTTAAAAATCCATCAAATTTCCTGAAATATTTTTACGATGAATATGCCGGACGCCTTAAAATTCTCGCTTCCGGTTCCTCCGCTTTTTATTTAGACGATAAATTTAAAGATTCATTGGCGGGGAGAAAAAGGATATTCAATGTTTTCACTGTTTCTTTCAGGGAATTTTTACGCTTCAAAAAAGAAGAAGAATTATCTGCGCGAGATTTTGAAGAATTAACGCTGTCGGAAAAAGAAAAAATTGATCTGTATTACAGGGAATATATAATTTATGGCGGTTATCCGCGGGTGGTTTTAGCTCCATTGTCGGAAAAGCTCGATGTTTTAAGAGATATAGTTTATTCATATATTAAGAAGGATATTTTTGAAGCCAATATTCGCCAGGAAGAAATTTTCTATAAATTATTCAAAATACTTTCCGCCCAGGTTGGCGGGCTGGTCAATGCTTCCGAATTGGCCAATACTCTCGGTGTTTCCAAAAGCTCAATAGACAATTATTTATATGTAATGCAAAAATCATTTCATATAAAATTAATCAGCCCTTTTTATAAAAACATAAGGAAGGAATTAACCAAAACACCCAAAATCTATTTTTTAGATTTGGGATTGAGAAACTTCTTGGCTGACAATTTTTCTCCCTATGATTTGAGAGAAGATAAAGGCGCGCTTCTGGAAAATGCCGTTTTCCGACAACTCATTAACAAATATGATTTGAGCGATATAAAATTTTGGCGCGACATCCAGAAGCACGAAGTTGACTTTGTGATCAAAGAAAAGGAGGCGATAGAGGTTAAAGCCCAACCTTCTCAATTCAAAGAAAGAAATTATAGAATTTTTATGGAGAATTATAAGAATCTTAATTTTAAAATAATTACTTTAGGCGCTAAAATTGAAACGGTGGGAGAGTGTAAAATAACAGAAGTATGGAAAATATAACCTGCCCCCAACTTCGCTCCGACCTAAAGGACATCAAATCTCTCCAGCAAGAGTTTGAGGTGGCTTTCGAGCGTGCCAAAGAAACCGACGATTTCAAACCAGCCCAAGCCCTCAAAGTCCAAATAGAGCAAAAGATGGCCGGACTCAAAGAAAAGCTCTGGTTCTTCAAAGAACTGCCCAAACAAGAATTAGCTAAACAATACCAGTCCCAGAAAGAAATATTTCAAAGAATCGGCCTTTTGGAACGGCTCTCCACCGGAGAGTTCGGTATCAAAGGCATAGACAATCAAGAATATCCTTTCCCCGAACTATCGGACATCTCCAGAATGATGAGAGAAAACAAAGAAATACTTAAAACCAAGATTGAACAAGGATTTACCCAGCTCCTCATCACTCCATTCGGTATGAAGCTGGATGATCTCACAGAAAGATACGGACAGACCATATTAAAGCACTATAGAGAAGGCAAGCTGTTCGCTGCCAAGAAAAACCAAAACGATTTCAACGAACCGCTTACTCCTCTTAAGCTTGACGAGAAACAACCTGTCTGGATACATAGTGAATACGCCAACGCCGACATATCCGGCGCGCTGGTTTACAACCCCAAAGAACTACCCGTCACCGGCGAAGAGCCGGACGAAAAGAAACGCAGACAAAAATCCCAAGGCAAAACCAAACAAGAGATTCTCTCCCGAGAAGGCGCCTGGACCATCCAGCTCATAGAAGACCTGCCCAATATCCCGAGAGCGGCGGAAGACGAAGCGGAGAAACAAAAAAGAATCAAAGGCGGCCGGCCTCAACTGGACACCAGCGGAACACCCATAAAGAAATACGTAAAAAAAGGAGAAACCATCCCCAGCCCTCAAGAATACCTCAAAGCCCTCCAAAACGATCCGATTTATCAACACGAACAAGGGATGACTCCCGAAGACCAGCTGACCTACGCCATTCTCCGTCTTGAACAAACCGACCAAGTAATAGACGACTGGCGAGGCAATGGTAATGCTTCTTACCAGCCAGGAGCCTATTTGCCAGCTTCCAGCGCTGTCCCGAGCGCGTCTTGGGACCGCGACGACCAGCAGGCCTTCTTGTACAGGGACGACCCTGGCTCTCGCTATGACTTTTGTGGCCTTCGCTCCGGGGTGAGAGTGGGAAAGGCTTGATGTTTGAGATTTGGAACTTGTTTTGAATTTTTGAATTTTGTCATTTGACGAATACAGAAATAAGCGTAAT
>CAYIVQ010000076.1:0-2777 GCA_964366905.1 uncultured Candidatus Saccharibacteria bacterium | reverse complement strand
CAAAACATCTGCCTCTGGTTCGTATGAAATTTTTGTTTTATTTTTGTTTTTCATAATGTGAATTATCAATTAAATCTGATTTTTCTATGGTTTTTAAAACTTGTTTTTCAGTAATTAAAAATTTATGTCTTTTTAGAATTTCAAACTTATTTCTAGCGTGTTTGGTAAAGATTATCATAAATTAATATGGTGGTGGAATTATACAACTCTGCTCGAACATTTTTTGAACGGAATTGACCGCCTCCGCTTCGCTCCGGCGGAACGCTCGAGCGCGGCGGAATTCCCCCCACACCCCCCTTCCGCCGCGCCCTCGCGGGAGTCCAAGCTTTTCGCCCCCGAAGCGGGCGTACTACAATTTCTCATTTCTCCTTCTTTAAGCGCTCAAATTCAAATCCAAGTATTTTCAGTTTATAAGCGTATGGAACAAGAAAAAGCCCGCATATAACGCCCATCAACACCAATCTAGGATAGGTAACTTCAATTTTGCCTAACCAGTCGAGAATAAGCAATATTAAAAATAAAAAAGAAAAAAACCAAGAACCGATTTTAAGCCAATTTATATACTCCTTTTTCTTCAAAACGAGAACAGTGTTTTTTAAGGTATTAAAATCCGACAAATTTTCCACTTCTAAAAATTCTGGAAAATTTGATTCTTTTGTCTGATAGATTAGTTTATGGATAGCGAACAAATTGCCTCCTTGTACGGCACTAACAATATAAAGCGGCACAGAAACTTTTGAAACAAGGGCTGCATACTTTTTTATTTTTTCCCTCAATTTCTCCGTTGATACAACGACAGCGCTTTCTACTTTGAGTTCAAAGATTGCAAGAAGTTCGCTGCTACATGGATCGAGGATCGCCAAATCATATCCTAACATCCCTTGTTTCCACTCAAAGTTAAAAGAAGATTCGGGATAACCCTTAGATATAAGAAGCTTGATCAGTTCTCTTCTCAAACTATATTCATTAACAATTCTTATGGCCATATATCTTTAAAATCTAAACGGAACATTAGTTCCATCTTTTGTCGCAGTACCCTCTATGATATCTAACGAAAGATCGTCTGGATTTCCAGAGTAAGACCAGACCAACTGGTAGTTGGACGGAAAAGAGCTAATCTGTAAAACGTCTCCGTTAGAAATATTGGAAAATGTTTGCCACAGATTAGTAATACCGGACTTATAAAATTTAATTTCATTTAGTAATGAGGAATTGGTAAGTGTTGTTTTTATTTTTAGATTAAGCATTGAGCCTTCCAATTGGGAACCGCCCCAGTGCCAGAAGAAAAATTCACCATGCAAGTTTGGACTATCCGGCCATGGTTTAATTCTTTTTTCTGTGTAAATTTGTGCGGCGGGCATTGTAAATGTTCCGGTTTTTGTATTAGATCGAAAACCACTTTTCATGCATGTAAATTCATACATATAAGTCGATCCAGCCAGATAGCCAGTGGTATCAATGACCCGACCAGGTAGTATTTTAGTTCCTATTGGTTGTTCCCATGGGGATTTATGATAAGAATTCCATCCTCCTGGCGATATACCGGTAAGTTTATCTTTAATTCCCCAATCGCAACTATCATAATTTTCATTAATGGAAATATAAACATGACCCATCTCATTACTTGCCGTTCCTACGCGCACAGAAGGATTAAATTCAAATAACGGCAAAGGGGGCAGTGTAGTGAAACTTCCCTGCTTTTTCACAGCGTTTGTTCCGCCGGCGATTGCTTCTATTTCATACGAATAGATTGTTTCTTCCGACAATCCTGTGATTGTCGCGGAGTGGCGAGTAGAAAGACCGCTAATAGAAGTAAATATTTTTGAGTAGAGATTGCCTCCTGAAATAAAAACCTTTGATTCGGTTGGTTTGCTTGTTTGCCACTCAATTTTTGCCGATGTTTTATCCGGTGTAATATTTACCGATATTATTTCAAGAATATCTGCGGATGACGCCGAATTTTGGCTCGGCGATATTGGAATTGTAATTTGATTAGAGGTGGAAGCTGACGTATTTGCGTTGGTTTGGTTTTGCTGTTGAGTTTTAACCTGCTGTTGAAGCAAAGCAATCTGTTTTAGCAATGCTTCTAATTGCGACTGCACACTACTAACGGAGTTATTTGTGGTTTGCGGGGTAGTTGGTTGCACAGCACTTTGTCCGGTTTCTGCTACTGCTTGTTGATTAGAAGCTTGGACTTGCGCACCAAGTAATGCATTTGCCCGCACTCTTGTTTTTGGTCCAAAGTATCCCGCCGCTGGCGTTATCCCTTCGCGGGCCTGAAACGCTTTGACTGCTTTGAGTGTAAGCGAGAAAAAGTTTCCGGTTATCGGGCCAGAATATAATCTTTCGTCGGATAAAAATTCTTGGAGCTTGGTTACATCTGAATCTTGCTGAAAACCGAAAGAAAGATCGCGGCTAAATTGGTCCGCTCCGAAAGAAACATGCGGAAGCAAAACTATTAGACCGACAATAACGACGATGGGATAAAAAACTTTTTTGTTGAACATGTTTTTATTTTATAAAATAGTCTAAACCTTTTCCGTATAGTTTCGCAAATCTTTTCAATTCTATGATATCAACCCTTTGCTGCCCTGATTCTATATTTGAGATATGCGATTGCGGACGACCTATTTTCTTCGCAATCTGCACCTGGGTCAATCCGGCCTCTATGCGTGCCTTTCGTAGTTTTTCTACAAAATAGGCATATTCCTTTGTTTGGATAGACTTAATCATATACTATATCGTCTATCCAAAAAGTCAATATCCAAAATTTAGAT
>CAYIVQ010000075.1:0-2816 GCA_964366905.1 uncultured Candidatus Saccharibacteria bacterium | reverse complement strand
AGGCGTGGTATGATAGCAATATACCTCGTCAGCTTGCTGCGAGGTAGTTAATTAAAAGTAATGATAAAGGTTAAGGAGTTGGAGAAAATTCTCAAGGCCCTCGCTAGTGCCCGGCGGCTGGGGGTGGTGAAGTTTTTGGCGCGAGAGGAAGTTGGGACAGTGGGCGAGCTCGCCGAGGCAATCGACCTTTCATATAAATCCACCTCGAAACATTTGGCAGTACTTTTGGCCGCTGGCATTGTGGAGCGGCAGCAGCAAGGCCCAGAGGCAAGTTATCACTTGGCTGTTGCCCTCGATCCATTGGTCAAGTACGTGCTTGGTCGTCTCAAGTAATGAATTGTACTCACTGTTTTCCCCATGGAACCATTCGTACGAATGGTTCCATGGGGAAAAAGAAGGGGGTGGAGAGAGGGGGTCGGGGGGTGGCTTTAGGTATTTTAATAATGCGGTGGGGGTGGTAGGATAGGGGGGCGGAAGAGCTCGCGGAAATCAAGCAAGAATTGGCCGAAATTAAGGCCACGGCCTGCCTGCCGGTAGGCAGGAATAGGCGGGTGGAGGCGGACAAAGCGTGGGAAACCAGCTGGACCCGGCTTATATTAGTCGCGGGGCTTACCTATGTGGTGGTTGTGCTATTTTTCCTCGCCGCTGATGTGGGTAGACCATTTTTGAATGCTTTGGTTCCAACGCTGGGCTTCATACTCTCCACATTGTCGGTGCCGGTGGTGAAAAAGTGGTGGGTGGATTTAAATAAATAAAACTAAAATGGCAATTTTTGAAGAATTAAAGTCAATTGGAAAGGTGTTTCAAGAAGCGGGTAAAATAGAACTTTATCAGCAAATTTTAGATATACAGGGAAAACTTCTAGAAATGCAAAAGCGCATTTTTGATTTAGAAATAGAAAACACTGATTTACAAAGTGTCATTAAACAAAAGAAAAAACTAGTACATATTGCTGAAGTTTATTATTCTGAAGATGAGGATGGTCGACGAGGGCCATATTGTACGAAATGCTATGACGCTGATGGTAAGATGATAAATATGACAGAGTGGGGAGTTGGAAAGAAAAGGTGTCCTAATTGTGAGAAATCCTATAGAGTATGAAATTGAGTGATAACGAAAAAAGAGATATCGTGAAATACTTGGAAGCGGGAAAACCGCTTCCTGAAAAGTATCGTTTTTTGCTTTTTGATGATGATCGTGAGGTTGAGCTTCTTTGGAATGGAAAGACAAATGAAATAACAAATGTTGTCTTACCTTTTCAAGTTATTGAACAAATAGACGAGCCAAGAAGCGACGCTAAATTTGGCAATCAAAATTCTCTTTTTGATTTTTCTGGTAGACAGATTTCGGGTTGGACGAATAAATTGATTTGGGGAGACAATAAGCTGATTCTCTCCTCTCTCAAAAATGGACCGCTTCGCAAGGAAATAGAAGCGCAAGGCGGTTTGAAATTGATTTACATTGACCCACCGTTTGATGTCGGTGCAGATTTTTCTATGGATATAAAAATTGGTGATGGCGAGGACGAAGAAAGTTTTACCAAAAAGCCGTCAGTGATAGAAGAAATCGCCTATCGTGATACTTGGGGCAAGGGCGCGGATAGTTTTATCGCTATGATTTATGAGAGATTAAAACTAATGCATGGGTTACTAGCAGAAGAAGGAAGTATCTATGTTCATTGTGATTGGAGAATTAACAGCTACATGAGATTAGTGTTGGATGAAGTTTTTGGGAAAGATAATTTTTTGAATGAAATATCATGGAGCTACTTCGCTTTTAAAAGATCAACTACAAAAAAATTCCCTCAAAAACACGACACAATTTTTTCTTATTGTAAAAACAAGGATAATTTTACTTGGAATACACAGTACAAACCTCATAATCCTGAATATTTAAAACGGTGGAAAAAGGACGAGAATGGAAGAATGTACAGGGACGATGTAAATCCAACAAAAGGAGGGTCAAGAATAATTTATTTGGATGAAATTGGCGGTGATATTGTTGATTCAGTATGGGACGATATTCCCCCAGTTAATCCCGTTGCTCAAGAAAGAGTTGATTACCCAACTCAAAAACCCGAAGCTTTAATTGAAAGAATATTCAAGGCATCCTCAAATGAGGGTGATCTTGTCGCTGATTTTTTCTGTGGTTCTGGAACAGCTCTTGCTGTAGCTGAAAAACTTGGTAGAAAATGGATCGGTTCTGATCTAGGAAAATTCGGAATTCATACTTCACGAAAACGATTGATTGGAGTACAAAGAGAACTTAAGGGAAAGAGTATAGATTTCAGGCCTTTTGAAATTTTGAATGTTGGAAGATACGAAAGAGAAAATTTCCTCGCGACAAATAATGATTTGCGAGCAGAAGAAAAATCAAAACAAGCCGAAAGAAAAGAAAAAGAATTTGTAAAACTTATACTTTCTGCATATAAAGCGGAGCCGGTAGAATCTTTTGTGAATGTTATCGGCAAAAAAAGGGATCGCCTTGTGGCGGTGGGACCTATCAATACTCCTGTTTCATCAAAATTGGTGCAGGATATTGTTAAAGAGTGCAAAGAAAAAGGAATCACAAAAATTGATGTTCTTGGTTTTGATTATGAAATGGGACTTGATTTCTCACAGTATAAAGATCAAGGGATTGATATTGCTTTTAGAATAATTCCACGAGAGGTTTTTGACAAAAAAGTGGTAGAAAAAGGACAAGTAAAATTTTATGATGTGGCGTTTATTGAGGCGAAGCCGATTATCAAAGGACGAGGAAATGATAAAGAAATATCAATAGAGCTTACTGATTTTTCTGTTTTTTATAATCAAGAT
>CAYIVQ010000074.1:0-2870 GCA_964366905.1 uncultured Candidatus Saccharibacteria bacterium | reverse complement strand
GGGGGGTGTGGGGGGAGCCGACAAAAAATGGAAAGGAAATTTTTGGTTTTGCTTCACCGCCGCCAAATACAGTTTATCACACTATCTAAAGTTTGGATATTGAGTATTTAGATAGACAATGTTAATATATGACAAGGTCAATAAGAACAAAGGAATATGCCTATTTCGTCGAGCGATTGCGGAAAGCCCGTGAGGAGGCAGGATTGACACAGGTTCAGGTTGCAAAGAAACTGAAGCGACCGCAATCGCATATCTCTAATGTAGAATCAGGACAGCAAAGAGTAGATGTCGTTGAGCTTCAAGTTTTTGCAAAGATTTATAATAAAGATATTAACTACTTTATAAAATAGGACTATGAAAAAACTAACAATATTATCAATACTATTTATCTCACTTGCTTTTGTCGCGCCGATACAAGTTTCCGCGGCTACAAATGCGGGCGTTAAGCCGGGAAGTTTTTTCTATTTCTTTGACACCACTTTTGAAAATGTAAGTCTTTTCTTTACTTTCGGCTCGGAGAATAAAGCAAGGAAAGCTCTTGAATACGCTGAGGAACGATTAGCCGAAATAGAAGTCGTTGCGGAGGAAAAAAATCCTGACGCGGTTAAAACAGCTATCGCCAATTACGAAAGCAATATCGCGTTGGCAACGGAAAAATCAAAAGAGGTAAAAGACAAGGGACAAGCGGAAGGTTTGCTCACTTTGATTGCGGACAATACATCAAAAAATCAAGAAGTGTTATTTGCTGTTTTGATTAAGGTCCCAGAAGAAGCGAGGGCGGCGATTACACAAGCAATTGAAGCAAGCAAGAAAAGCCAAGAGGAAGCGACAAAACAAATTGCCGAGCTTAAAGGCGAGATTGAGCAATTAAAAAAAGAAGTGGCGGAATTAAAAGCAACAGAAGAGGCCAAAACAAAAACCGGCGAGGAATCAATCAATCAGAAACCAAAAAACACATCTACACCTACTAAACCACAAGCATTGCCCGTTTCTGAAGCTACACAAGCTCCCAAGCCCACAACACCTGTGCCGTTTCAAATTCCAACAAAGGTGAGTGAACCGCAAACCACTACACCCACCAATCAACCCTCAATCAATCCTACGAATACATCACCGCAGACAACCCAACCGCAAACAACAACTCCTCCGCCGACCACAACTCAAACCACTCCTCCTGTTACTCAACCAACTACAATTCCGACTCCCGCACCTACGCCCACCCCCGCACCCACCCCTACGCCAGCACCCAAGATTGAGGTGTCTATTTCTTCTAATAATCCGGTAGGTAAAAATATTCTAAAAGGAGAAAAAAATGTTGCTGTTTTGGGATTAAATATTGAAAATAGTGGTGGATCAAATGTTCAAATAAATAATCTCAAGCTTCGGTTGGTTGGAACATCATTTAGTAATTTACAAGATTTGAAGATTAAAATCGGAGGGCAACTATACAGCGCAGTGTCCACAAATGGAGATATTAAAACTTATAATCCGGGTTATACATTGAATCCAAATATACCTATCCAAGTTCTCGCGCAGGCCGATATCGCACTGACCGCAAATAATGATTCTTTCCATGTTGAGATTATTGAAGTGTCGGGAGCAAATACTACATCTGGCGAAGGTGCCAAGTCATCTGATGTTGTAACTGGAAATACATTTACAATTTATCAGCCACCAATTACTAGCAATTCACCAACCGTATCATTGGCACCAAATACAGTTTTTGGATTAACCGACAACCAATGTACAAGCGGATGTTCTTATATCGGAACAATACTGCGTTTTGACGCAAAAAATAATCCTTTCTCAATATTAAAACTCGCCCTGACATTTGATGGTGTGAACGAGGCGGATATTAAAAATGTAAAACTTCTATGGGGTGGAAATGTTTATTACAGTTTATATCCCACGGCAACTAATAACGCAGGACAGAAACCTGTATATATTGATGGAAATAAGATTATTTTTCAAAACTTCAGTCCATATGAATTGACCCATGCTAATCCAAATGAAATTATGGACTTAACCATAAAATTTGAATCTAATCCAACCGGAATTGGAAAAACTATTCGCATAGATTTAGTGAATCCGCTCACAGATATTACAGCTTCTAATTATGAAACCGGATTGGTTTTATCTGTGGACGGCTCAGCTATTGGTAACGCTATATTTATTAACAAACAGTAAATAAAAATGCCACAGACACAACCCGACGGACGACATATCAAAGATCAATTATCTCAAGCCATTGGAGAAATGGGAGATTTTTTGTCGAAGAACCCATCTGACGAAAAATATTATAAAATTCTTTGCGAAAAGATTGATGGGCTAACCTTAAAAGCGAAGAGAGAGGGGTATTTTGGTTATGAACACAACAATCCACATAGAACACTTACAGAATTTTTGAATCAAGATAATACTGAAAGTCTAATCTTAAAATATTACTCAAATCCTACACTTACAAAAGTCTTTGTAAAACAACCGAGGCTCACTAAAGTTATAAAAGGTGGTAAGAAATTAATTGAATTTGCCGCTGATATTGCTGGTAGGATAATTAAACCTCATTAATTTTTTTCGTAACTTTTTCTAGGGAGCAATCCCCGCCGTCGTATAATGTTCCTCACGACGGCGGGGATTTGTGCGCGCACAGGGCGGGCGGGGAAAGCACAATAAGATTTGTTTGTGCCTAGCACAAATCCGCTTTAAGGAGTTACCACGACCAGTCATCGAAGGCACAGAGTCTCAAACTACCACCAAACGCCAAGAGGAAGCGCCTCGTCTCGCCGTGAGGACGGAGAAATGAACAACACCAAAGAACCACAAATGATATAATACAAATGTTCATTTTGTAGTCTGAAACGGCGAAGCAA
>CAYIVQ010000073.1:0-2927 GCA_964366905.1 uncultured Candidatus Saccharibacteria bacterium | reverse complement strand
TGGGGAGGAATCCTCCGCTTGCTCCGCTGTTTTCTTTTGGCGAAATTCGGGCGGGATTTTTGGCGATGTTATTCTTTTTAAAATTGATTATTTTCATAACTTTTGCTATCATTGAATTACACCAGTTGAGATAAGTATATCATAAGTAGTGTATTATAATAGTTTATCAAAGTCAAAACATTATGGCAAATACAGTTAGCGAAAACATCCGCAAATTGAGACAGAAAAAAGGCATTTCCCAAGATCGCCTCTCGAAAGACGCTGATATTGCTTTGAATACTGTCGTTAAAATAGAAACTGGTGAAAGTCCAAACCCCACTGTTGATACACTAGATAAGATAGCAAAAGCACTTGGCGTTTCTACGGCAGAATTGTTTAAGTAATCATACTACTATGCTTAAAATAGAAAATCTAGAAAAAAGCTTTCAAAACAACGGAAACGCTATTAAAGTTTTTGAATCTTTTAATTTAAAAATTTCTCGCGGGGAATTTATCGGAATTTTTGGACCTAATGGTTGCGGAAAAACGACTCTACTCAATTTAATATCTGGGCTAGACAAAAATTTTCTGGGAAAAATTAATTTTGGTAATAAAGTAAAAATTTCTTATATTTTTCAAAATTACCGCGAATCAATTTTCCCTTGGCTTACTATCGCAGATAATATTACTTATCCCTTAAAGCTACAAGGTATTTCGCGTGAGAAACAAAAAGAAGAGGCTAAAATAATTTGCAATCAATTTGGCATAAAATTTGACTTATCAGATTACCCATACACCTTAAGTGGCGGGCAACAACAGTTAGTCGCAATTTTAAGAGGGCTGATTACAAAACCTGATATTCTTTTGTTCGATGAGCCACTTTCTTCTCTTGATTATCAAACAACGCTTTTCATGCTTAATAAAATTCAAGAGATTTGGCAAGAAACGAAAACAACAGTTCTTTTTATATCGCACGATATAGATGAAGCAATTATGCTCTCTCAAAAAATAATTTTACTAAGCAATAAGCCCGCAAGAGTTATAAAGACTTTTGATAATAACTTGAATTATCCAAGAAAAACCGATATAATGGGAACAAGTGAGTTTATTAGACTCAAACACGACGTTTTATCTGTATTTACAGATGAGGTCGCAATATAAATAATTTTTTATAAAAATATGAACAAAAAAATTTCAATTGCAGTCGCGGTAGTTGTAGTTGTTTTAGTCGGTATTATCATAATCATAAATAATCAAAAATCTTCTCCGCTTGAAAGAAAAACGGTTACAATAGCAAGCCCTCGCATAATATCAGCCTTGTTGCCTGTCGCAGTAGAAAAAAAGTTTTTTGATAAATATGGCATTGATGTTAAATTGTTGCCGACTCAAACTGGAGATGAAGCAGTTAAGGCGGTTGTTGGTAAAAGTGCAGATATTGCACTTGTGGGCACTATCCCATATTCTTTTCTAGCGATTGATAAACCAGAAATGAAAATTTTTGTGACAATTGCAGAGGGTCGCGATATGCAAATGGTAAGCAGAAAAGACAGGGGTATTTCTAAGCCGGCAGATTTAAAAGGAAAAAGGGTTGGCTACACAAAAACGTCTACTTCTGAATCGGGCTTAGAGAAATTTTTAGAAATGAATGGTCTACAAAAAGGAGATATCCAGTGGATTAATTTAAAACCCCTTGCAATGTCAACAGCACTACTCTCTGGCGATATAGATGCGTATTTCGTATGGGAGCCACTTGTGTCAACTGGTGTAAAAACGCTTGGCGATAAAGTAATAGTTTTCGATACACCTGACTATTCTTGGCTAGCTGGGTTGGTTGCTAATGAGACATACATCACTAGCAATAAAGATACTCTAGAAAAATTAGTTAAAGCACTTATTGAAACCGACAAATTTGTATCGGAAAATAAAGAAGAGGCTATTGCTATCACTGCTAATTTTGTTAATATCCCCGCCGAAACACTGAACAATATCTGGCCAAAATTCAAATTTAAAGTAGATCTACAAAATGATTTAGCCGATATCCTCAGAGTAAGTTTGTTGTGGGCAAATGATCGTCGAGAATTTAAATCAGAAAAATTACCAGACCCTAAAAATCTTATAGATAACTCTATTTTTGAGTATGCGAAGAACCATTAAACTTTCCATTTTAGGGCCAATAATAATTTTGGCTATTTGGTGGATAGTGGCAGAATTAAAGCTTGCCGATCCGATTCTGCTCCCTCCTTTAGGTGATACACTGGGACGACTATTTACCTTGTTTATATCAGGAAAAGCCTTTTCTGATATATGGGCTACTGTATATCGGACAATTTTAGGATTTGGCATCGCATCATTTTTGGGAATCATCGCTGGTCTTATTATTGGCAAGTATGCAGAGATTTATAAAACATTTGAAATCGTCATTGACTTTTTTAGATCATTACCAGCAACGGCGATGTTCCCCTTATTTCTTTTGATTTTCGGAATTGGCAGTGCTTCTAAAATCGCTATGGCAGTTTTTATATCTTTTTGGGTGGTTCTTATAAATAGTGCATATGGGGTAATCCACAGCTCCAAAATAAGAACAAAAGTTGCAAAGAGCTTGGGTGCAACGGATTGGCAAATTTTTAAAGACATAACGGTAATGGAAGCACTACCTCAAATCGTTGTTGGATTGAGGACGGCTATTTCTTTATCGCTTATTGTTGTGGTGGTCAGTGAAATGTTTATCGGTTCAAGTGCTGGATTGGGACAAAAAATTTATGATTCATATCTAACTTACGAAACAGTAAATTTGTATGCTTGGTTGCTAATTATCGGAATGGTTGGATATATTCTTAATAAATTTTTTATGTTTTTTGAAAAAAGGAAATTGCATTGGGTTGGTAGATAATTTGCCCGCCCGAATTTCGCCAAAAGAAAACAGCGGAGCAAGCGGAGGATTCCTCCCC
>CAYIVQ010000072.1:0-3072 GCA_964366905.1 uncultured Candidatus Saccharibacteria bacterium | reverse complement strand
GCCAAAAGATTATGTTTATTCATAAATTTCCCAATAAAAAAACCCGTTTATGCGGGTTTTTCACTTGTGACCGGCAGTATATCATACCTGCCGGTCCTTGTCAACGGATTACAATTAAATCTAATTTCTGTCAAGAAGGTCGTAATTGGGAAATTTTTTCACTCCCCTGTTTGTCAGAATGTAGTAAAACTCTTCATTTTCTTTCAGTGATTCCTTGCCTGATGATGAAAATACGGGAATTCTGATTTTTTTGTTTTTAAAAGGCTTCTTCTGTTTAAACCATTTTTTGCGTTTTCTACTCACGCCATCACACCTCCTTTTATTGAATAGATTCTAGACTAGAGATGACTGCCAATAATCTTTGGTTAATTCTGTAATGCATTATTAATTAACTAAAGCCCTCTGTGCGCAAAATGATGCTTTGTATCATATCATATAATTTGGCATCGTTGTGGCGCCTTCTCCATGAAAGGTAATCATTATATGGGATACGAGAGATTCTCCTCCTCTCTCCATCCGTTATCTGAAGGAAATTAGCAATGGTTATATTGCAAACACCTTCCTTTTTCTTGATTCTCTCCTTCGCATGCATTAAAGAATCTACAATACGCACGGGATGAGTTTTGTACTCCCGCCCTATACCGCACGGAAAATGATTAATGGGACACATCGCTTTATACCCCATTTTTACGGCATACTTGATTTTTGCCACAAGATCAATCGCTGTCGTGTGTCCGTGCTGAACAAGTGGTGAATCATCATCAAGTATAAGCGTTCCCCCATATTCGGTGAGAGGAAGCAAGCAGAGTTTGCACTCTCCGTCGTACATATCCATAAATGGATTAAACACACCCCTTACGAACTGCCGCCCATCAGGACAACATAACACGATAACATCTTCTTTGCCGCGAAAATGCTCCTTGTTCATGTCATGAAGCAATCCCGCCTCATCCAATATAATTTCTACAGCGCGTTCCTCCAACGACAAACTCATTGGTTTTATCATCTTCTCTCCTCCTTTGTTAAATGGTTTATTGTTTAATAAAAAGTACTGATATGAGCTCCAAAATAAGATCTTTTTCCCCAAAAATCCCATTTCGGAGTTCACCTAAAAATTTTATTATATTTTTAATGTACTTCACAACACGCATCTGTGCGGGTAGGCGGAATCGAACCGCCACCTTCTCGTTGGCAACGAGATGTCCTACCACTAAACAATACCCGCTGAATTTGTGCCGCGGGGGTGAATTGAACACCCGACGCCATGCTCTTCCAAAAGAGTGGACTATATCATCTTCCTCTTAACTGATTTAAAAGTTAAGGTGGGAAGTCGGGCGCTTATTGCGGAATTATTGTTGGGACTCATCCGCTAGTCTCTACACCTGCCTCCGCTAAAACTACAACAAGCAAACCTTCCATGAAATACTCTCAGCTTGCTTGTAATCCGTAGTCTCCCGGCGAAGGATTGGCTCGGGATTGTCCGATCTAAACCGGAGTTTCCCCGAATTCACCCGATTTTCTATCCCGATTACTCGAGAAAGGCCCGAAGATTCCAGGCATGCGCTCTACCACTGAGCTACCGCGGCATTATTTTAAATGACTTGCTTATAATAACAAAAATGAATATTTTTGCAACAGAAAGAATAGTTTGGTAGAACAAATCATGCTATATTAAAATTATGGGAACATGCATATTGTGTCATAATAGATTCAAAGACTATCAAGGAAGAGGAAGAAAACGATGCGGATCTTGCAATACAAAAATCAGAAGATTTAGGGCTAAAGCCGCTGCAATTAAACACTTAGGAGGAAAGTGTATAAAATGCGGATGGCATGGCAATCAAGCAGCTCTGCAATTTCATCATATAAATACAAGTGAAAAAGATTTTATTATTGGAAATGTGGCAAATAAAAATTGGGATGTGATAAAGATAGAATTGAAAAAATGTATTTTATTATGCGCTAATTGCCATATAATCACACATAGCACAAAAAACGAGGACGAGTTTCTAAAAGAAGCTTTAAATTATAAAGGAAGAAAGCTTGAATTCTAAAATTTTGGTGGGCGCTTGAGGATTCGAACCCCAGACCTACTCGGTGTAAACGAGTCGCTCTAACCAACTGAGCTAAGCGCCCGCTCTCCATTGTGCAGTATTCTTGAATTAGTCCGAACGCATTTCGCCGCCGCAGGCGGCGAGGAACCCCCCCGCGAATTCGAAGCAGCTTCGCCGCGAGATTTAACAATTCCCAATTTTTCTTTGGCGGCAAATTCGAACAGTTCTTTTACTTGATAATAAGAGTGGTAAGCACTTGATTGAACAAAGTTTGTTGTGGAAAACCGTCAAACCTATAGAGTCGTGCGACTACCAAAGTCTGACTTGAATTTAACGGAATGTAATAATAGTCGGTGCCTTCGCCTTCGGCTCCGATACTCCACTTAACTGTCTGTTTGCCCGCAAGCGTTGCAGTAGTTTTAAGTGAACTATCAAGAGAAGAAGTTAAACTCTGTGCCGAGGCGTTAACTTGGACAAACTCAATACCACCTTCCATTTCTGCTTTGCAAACAGATGTTAAACCAGATTCACCATATGAACATTCTTGCTTACCGAGTTTACTCACTCGCGCTGATGAAATTAATTTTGCGCCAGCATAATTATTTTTGTAATCCAGTGGCAACTGCTTTGTCACTTGAACGACAGCAAAAGTGTTTTCTGGATACTGTACATCAAATCCTGCGCCGCTATAAATTTTCCATCCTGGTTTATTGGCTTGAGATGACGGAGGGGGTGTTTGGGTGGTATTTGCTGGCGGAGACACAACCTGCGTCTGCGTCGGTTGAGCATTATTGTCGACAGGAGAAGTGGTTGGTTCCGCTGTCGGCTTACGCAAGGCAAAATATCCAACTGCTCCAGCAAGGATAATTACCAAAACTATTAAAACAATATTTGCAAAACCTTTTTGATTGTTCATGTTCATATGTTTATTAGTTAACAATTTTCGACTTATGATTAAAAATTTTTCTTTTCTTCTTTCCGTTAAAACATGGTTCGAGCCGATTGTTTTTCCGGGCTC
>CAYIVQ010000071.1:0-3090 GCA_964366905.1 uncultured Candidatus Saccharibacteria bacterium | reverse complement strand
AATTTTGCAACGCCAAATATGCCAGCGAGTTTTTAGATGCCGATATTAAAATCGGGCTTTGCATGCCTTGCAAAATTAATATTTATATCAAAGACGGGCAAACTGTTATTTCCGCCATGCGGCCGATTATTCTGCCTCAATTCTTCCCCGATGCCGATCTTAGCAATAAGCCGAAAGAAATAGATCAGGTAATCCAAAATATCGTAAACAACGTGAAATAACTGAAAATTATGTGCCTCACGATACCCGCTCAAGTAGTAAAAATAGATGGGAAACAAGCGATTGTCAGAGATTCAGGCGGCAAGGAGAAAAAGATTAATGTTTTCCTGCTTTCAGGCCTTAAAAAAGGCGACTGGCTTTTGTATACCACTGATTTGGCGATAAAAAAGATTTCCAAAAAAGACGCCAAAGATATTATAGAACTTTTGGAAGCGCCGCAAGCGATCATTCCTCCGTCGCGTTTGAGCAAAAAATTCAAAGACATAATCAAAGCGTCAAAAACCCGCGATTTAACCAAGGACGAAATTATTTATCTGCTCGGCGCGGAAAAAGAAGAAAAAGAAACTCTGCTTTCCGAAGCTAATCTGGTGAGAAAAGCTTTTCTCAAAGATTTTATCTGCATTCACGGCATAATGGAATTTTCCAATTATTGCAAAAATGATTGCTTTTACTGCGGTCTACGAAATGAAAACCGCGCCATTCCCCGCTATCGGATGAGTGTTGACGAAATAGTGGAAGCGGCAAAAGAAGCGGTTAATGATAGAGGATATAAGCTTTTGGTATTGCAATCCGGAGAGGATTATTTTTATACCAACGAAATGCTTTGCGAGATTATAAAACAAATCAAAAAACAATGCCGTGTATTTATATTTATGAGCGTCGGCGAACGCGGATATGATTGTTATAAAAAAATGAAAGAAGCGGGCGCGTCCGGAGTATTGTTCCGATTTGAAACATCAAATCCCACTTTGTTTCAAAAGATTCATCCGCGAGGCAAAAAACTGGAAAGCAGATTTGAACACCTCCGATTTATGAAGGAAATGGGATATTTCATCGCCACCGGCTCTTTGATAGGTACGCCGGGACAAACTTTAGACGATTTAGCAGATGATATTTTGACAATGCAAAAATATGCAAATATGATTTCCATGGGACCGTTCGTGCCTTGCGGAGGCACGCCTCTTGCCGGAGCGGAATCCGGCGATCCGGAAATGAATTATAAAATGATTGCCGTTTTGCGATTGCTTATGAAAACAGCGCGTATTCCTGTAGTAACGGCGCTTGAAACCATAGGCGGTGAAGAAGCGCGCAAGCGAGGATTGCAATCGGGAGCAAATTCTTTGATGTTTAACTTGACTCCCGCCAAATACCGCCCGCTTTACAAAATTTATCCAGACAGGTTTTATAAAGCCGATGAAGTCTGGGAAAAATACGGCTTGTTTAAAAGAGAAGAGAGCTACAAGATGCTTGAAGAAAGAATGCAAGTGGAAATTAATAAGTAGAATTTCTTTGGATTGCGAAATAATATTTTTTGTATCGGGTTGGCAGTGGGATCCATGGGCTACAAATACAATAAAGGCGCACAAAAAATATTATTTCGCAATCCAAAGAAATTTACATTATGCTTGATATAAAAGATATCATAAACGAACCGAAAATATTTGATATCTTGGAAAAGACAAAAAAACCGACTGCTAAAAAAGTAGCGGCGATTTTGCGCAAAGCGGGAAAGAAAAAAGGCTTAAGTCTTGAAGATATAGGATGGCTTGTTAACACACATGACCAGAAACTAATTGAGCAAATGTTTAAAGTAGCTGGAAACATTAAAAAAGAAATTTACGGCGAGCGGATTGTATTTTTCGCTCCCCTCTATATTTCCAGCTATTGCGTAAACGACTGCGATTATTGCGGATTTCATACTAGCAATTCCCTGCCCAGAAATAAACTGACTCTCAAAGAAGTGGCAAAACAAGTGAAAATCCTTGAGGATATGGGACACAAACGCCTGCTTTTGGAATTCGGCGAACATCATTTAATTAATCCGATTGATTATGTGATTGACGTGATAAAAACAATTTATGGCACGAAATCCAAAAACGGATCTATCCGGCGAGTGAATGTGAATATAGCCGCGACAACCGTTGAAGATTATCGCAAACTCAAAGCAGTCGGCATAGGCACATATCAATTATTTCAGGAGACTTATCACTATGAAACCTATCAAAAACTTCATAGAGGGCCGAAAGCGGATTATGAACGCCAGCTTTTTGCCCATGACCGCGCGTTTGAAGCGGGTATTGACGACATAGGGCTTGGCGTTTTGTTCGGGCTTTACGATTACCGCTTTGAAGTATTGGGATTAATTTCTCATGCCCAGTATTTGGAGAAAAAATATAGCGTTGGTCCGCACACTTTATCCGTGCCGAGATTTCAACCGGCGCAGACTGTGAATATGCAAGCAAAATACGCCGTTTCTGAAAATGAATTGCTGAAAATAATCGCGATTTTGCGATTGGCCGTCCCCTACACCGGGATGATTATTTCTACTCGAGAACGGCCGGAAATAAGAAAAAAGGCGTTCAAAATCGGCATATCGCAGGCAAGCGCGGCGTCTGTTGTGGAGGTGGGAGGATACGAAAAAAAATCAAAAATCAAAAATCAAAAATCAAAATTAGAAGAAAAAGCGGTTAGGCAGTTTAATACGCAAGATGAGAGGTCGCTTGATGAAATCATAGAAAGCATTTGCAAAGAAGGCTGGCTGCCGTCTTTTTGCACCGCTTGCTATAGGCAGGGGCGCACCGGCAAAACTTTTATGCATTTTGCCAAACCGGGAGAAATTCAAAATCTCTGCCGGCCGAATGCCATACTGACATTCCAGGAATATCTAAATGATTACGCTTCCGCAAAATCCAAAAAACTCGGCAAAAAAATCATTGAAAAATATATAAAACAAATCCCCAGTTCAAGTATTAAGAAAGAAACTGAAAAGCGTCTGAGAAAAATCAATAAAGGCGAAAGAGATTTATATTTTTAAACACCTCACTTGCAATTAACAGACTATAGTCTGTTAATTGCAAGTGAGGTGTTTTT
>CAYIVQ010000070.1:0-3159 GCA_964366905.1 uncultured Candidatus Saccharibacteria bacterium | reverse complement strand
ACCGCGCCGTCTCTTTCAACAACTACTTTAGGATAATAAGTGCCGGATGATGGATAAGAACATTTGTGGATTTGCGCGTTTGAATTGACACCTAAATATTTGCCGTCCGGTTCGGTGCTGGTGCTTGCGCTCAAACTATACGCGCTGTTGCAATAAAAATAATAATTTGCCGGACCGACCGCTGTGCCGTATAGCTTAGCGGTTATGTTGGCGCCTATTTGAGAAGTAGTGGTACCGTTGTAAGCATAAGACGGGAATACGGTTAATGCAGGCGCAACAGATTTTCTATTGGAAGCCGTAATTACAAATGGAGAGGAGGTAGCGTAATTATTGGAAGCATCTCTGGCGACAGCGATAACTTCGTGCGCGCCATTTTGAAATTTAATGGTATTGAAATAAGTATTGAACGGAGCATATCTGTCTTCATAGTAATTGATTTTTTGCCCGTCAGCATAAAAATTTACCCCGTAAATTTTTATATTATCAGTCGCCTGCGCCTGAATAAGTATTGACCCGGAAACAGGCGTACTTCTTGGAGGAGTAGAAATAGAAACTGTCGGCGGAGTAGTGTCTGGCGCGGTTTGGGCAAAAACAAATGAGAGGTTAATGATAAAAGCGAACGAAACGAATATACCGATTAAGGCTATTTTTTTATGCATGAATACATTAGGACTTACGCGTTTGCCCAAGTTCGAGGCAAAATCGAGGCTTGGGACGAGACGTACTTTTGGTACGACGAGTCTCAAACGCAGATTTTAACGAAGAAATTGGGCAAACCCTTGCGGCTTGAGCAGATAATGTTCTAAAATTGACTGGCCATCTGCTCAAGCGCGTAAGTCCTATACATATATTAATATTAACTGCTTTTAGTATAACACCCCCCCCCGCTAAAAGAATAATTAAGTTATCCACAAGAGATCAAAAAAAAATGTTTTTGTGCGCCCTGTAGGGATTGAACCTACGGCCTTTTGCGTGTCATGCAAACGCTCTGCCACTGAGCTAAGGGCGCATATTTTTTAAGTGAACATCCTCACTAATAAACTGCTTGCAAAATAGATCAGCAAGAAAAATCAATCTTCTCTGAATAGCCGCGCCGCCGCATCGCACACTACACACCCCTTTGTAATTTGAATACGTGTTAGTACCAATCGTTCTCTTATCAATATTCACCTGTTTGAAACTTGCTATAGGCAAACCAAGTTGCTTCGCCCAATACCGCCTCATGGCTTGCGGGTTTTGGTCCGCTCTTAAGTAGAGCTGGCATCCTACTTTTTTAATACTGACATTATATATACGCTTCAGTGCCCCGAGAAAAAACCGCAAAATAAAAGGGTTGGAGCTTCCCAGTGAAGTTTCAATTTTCTTTTTCGTTCCTTCACCAAGATAAAGCATTGCAAGCGCTAATTCAAGAATTTGGAGATTGTGTGTGTCTATATTATTTATCACATCCTGCGCCTGTTTCTTTGCCTCTTGGAATCTACTTTCTTTCTGGGCATTGTGCCACCGCACAGCTTTCTTGCGCGCTTTTACTAGTCCGTTTCGCCAATCCCGCAATAATTTCTTTTTCTGCGCTGGCGTTAGTTCTATGTTCTTGAACCAACTGCTTAATGTAGAACGGGGTATCCCTAAATGATGCTCAATCTTGCCAATTGAAACTCCGCTTTTACGCAGTTTCATTGCCCTTCCTTTTAATTCGAACCACTTTGATTTCATGTATACATGATACTATCAGTGATACTAATAGTCAAGAAGATTTATCAATAATGCGTAATTTTTTACGGAACCAACCTCTTCACGTCTCTTGGGAAAAATATCGCTTCTTTAACGGTTGATAAGTTAAGCAGTTTGTAAACAATCCTTTCTGAGCCCAAACCCCACCCGCCATGCGGCGGCATGGCGTATTTGAACGCCTGCAAATAAAATTCAAAGTCTGCCGGATTCAATCCGTATGCCTCAATACTCGCTTTCAACTGATGATAATCATGGATGCGCTGGCCTCCTGTCGCCACTTCCAATCCTTTAAAAATCAAATCAAAACTTTTCGTTTCTTTCGAATTTTCATCATCCGGCATGATATAGAACGGCCGGTGCTCGCGCGGATAATGAGTTAAAAATACAAAATCGGAATTTAATTTTTCTTTGGCATATTTGCCGGCATATACTTCCCCCTGTGGGTCAATATCCGTATCTTTCGGCACTTCATAACCATACTCTTTCTTTATTATCTCTTTCATCTCCGCCAATTTTATCATGGGAATCTGCTCCGGCAATTGCGGTAATTCCGCTTTGTGCAAAGTAAGCTCTTCTTGATTTTTTTCTTTGATTTTATTGAATATATGATGAATTGCTTTCGTCAAAGCTTCCATCACATCCTTGTCGCTCTCAATAAATCCCATCTCCGCGTCCAAACTGACATATTCATTCACATGCCGAGTTGTGAAATGCCTTTCGGCGCGAAACACCGGTCCAACTTCAAAGACTCGCTCAAATACGCCGACGCCGAACTGCTTGTAAAACTGCGGACTTTGCGCCAAAAACGCTTGGGTGCCGAAATAATCAATAGTGAAAAAATTCGCTCCCCCTTCGGATGCCGCCCCCAAGATTTTTGGCGTCTTGATGCCGACAAAGCCCATATCCCGCATCGCCTCCTCGTAAGCGGAAATAACCGTGTCGTATATCCTAAAAATAGAGCGCACCGATTCGTGCCGCAAAGTCAACGGGCGATAATCAAGAAGCGTCGGCAATTCAACTTTCAATTCCCGCTTGCTTAAATCAAACGGTAAATCTTCCGCCGGCGCTTGGATCACCTCAATTGATTTTCCGACAAGCTCTGCCCCGCCTGAAGCGCGTTTCTCTTCTTTCACTGTGCCGGTCACGGAAATTATTGAGCTGACTTTGGCTTCAATATCCGAATCAAAAACCGCCTGCGTCAATCCTGCTCTGTCTTGAATCACGACAAAATTCACTCCGCCGAGCTTGCGTAGAGCATATAATCTTCCCAGTACAACCACTTCTTCACCTATATGTTTATTAAGTTGGTTTGATAATATGCGGGGCATTTTGTGCGCCTGCATGGGATCGAACCATGGACCTACGGCTTATAAGACCGTTGCTCTACCACTGAGCTACAGGCGCCAAATTATTTGAGTTAGATTCTAT
>CAYIVQ010000069.1:0-3176 GCA_964366905.1 uncultured Candidatus Saccharibacteria bacterium | reverse complement strand
CTTGATCGGCTAAATAAGCTCTTGCACGAATACAACACCGGCTCACACGACCTTGATGTTTTTTTCGATCAGCTTGTCGAGCTTGCAAAAGAATTGAGCGAGGAAGACGCGCGGGCTGTTTCCGAAAACCTAACCGAAGAAGAACTGGCCGTATTCGACATACTCCGCAAGGAAAGCTTGAACCCGACCGAGACCGATCAAGTCAAAAAAGTTGCCAAAGAACTATTAGCGAAACTGAAAGCGGAAAAACTGGTTTTGGATTGGAAGAAGAAGCAGGAAACTCAAGCGGACGTAAAAATTACCATTCAGGGGATTCTTTATGACGAGCTTCCAGAACCGGCATACAGTAAAGAAGACTGCGAAGACCGTACCCAAAAGGTATATTTCCACGTTTACGACAACTACGTGGATGAGAAAGTAAATGTGTATGCGTAACGAATTATATGGAGATGGATCTTTCAAATCTTAAAAATGCCATTGCTCGATACTATACCGCAAGTAGAGAAGCCCTTTTAAAGATCAGGATCTCGGCAGTTACTTTCATTAAAAGACAAATTTATAAAGCGAGATTATATTTATTTAGATTTAAACTCTATTTGGTTAAGGTGTGGCGCTGGTTTTTGAAATTTCTGTCCTATGCCTCGATTGCTACGTATGTAGTTTTGATTTTAGGGGTAGCTTATTTTCTTCCTCGGTTAGTTCACTTCAGCGTTGAGAATGGTGAATTGGTTCAAATATATGTAGGTCTCGGCGCAATGCTCGCTGGAGTAATTGCAATTATATTTTCAGTTTCAACCTTCTTAATACAAAACGCCGCGTCGAATTTTTCTGCTGGATTTTACGAAACGATGGTCAAGGATCGCTTAACTAACGCGATCTATATTTTTATTGGTGTATCATCGTTTAATTTTTTTATTTTTGCATTTCTCTCCGCTACAGATCTGGTATCCAATGTTCGTTATCAAACATGGAGCGTGACTATATCTATATTGATATTAGGCATTACTTTTCCAGCTCTGTATATTTTGTTGCGTCGGATACGCGCAAGAATCAACCCCTTCTCGGGCTTAATACTAGTACGCGATCAGACCATCGGTCATTTAGGGGGATTAGATAAACATGCTAACGCAGTATCTAAAATACTTTCTTCAAGTCCTGATGCCAAAAAAGAGGATGCAGGATTGTTTAAGGCGCAGGTTTATAACGCAAATAAAACTCTCTTAAACGAAATAAACAACCGCCTAGCTTATCTGTTTGATTTTCACGATAAAGCGCTAAACGCTAAAGAAAAGAAGCTTGCACTGGCGATCATTGATGTCATATCGCAGATCATTTCTAAATATCTTGAGATCCGAAGCGGATCATCCCTTACCTTTCCTACCTTTCCAGCAGGGGTATTACTTGCATTTCAAAGTGATTCGCAGTCATTTTTGACGCCGAACCTTGAGCGTCTTGTGGAAACAGGAAAGCAATACATGAAGAGTGGTGATGATACCGGCGCGTCACATGTAGTATCTGCACTCGGATCACTTTGCTTCGTTGCCAATAACGTAAAAACAGTGAATAGGTGGGATACTGGTGAAAATTCCATACTCTCGCAGTGTCAGGGATATCTTAACCAGTATTTAGAGGAAGCAATCAAGAATGGTAGCAATGAGGTTTTATTTCAAGGTTCAAAATGGTTAAGTTCACTGGGCGTATTGGTTATCGATAAAAATAATAATTTAGGATTGTCATCAATCTTTGATGCCCTATTTAAAATTGCCGGATATGGCATTGTACTTAATACTCCTTTGCACAAAGTTGTCTATCAAGAGGCATTGCGCTCATACACCACTATTTTAAATAAACTTGCACTCTCAAGATATTACGATCCACGAGTACACACTAAAACAATTTTTGAACACCTCACCGCTCTTATTGGCGCCGCCTTCGCAGGTGTTACTGGCAGATCACTTGGGTCTAATTTTGATACGATAACCGGACTTTCGTCGATTTTCGATGGCGTTCAAGAAATCATCTTTAATCTAGCAGACCGAGCAAGCAAGGCGTCCAATGAGCGCGACGAAAGAAGCGACAAGAAAATGATGCTTGATATCGCAGAAAATTTAAGCGATACAGCGAGAACGTTAGCGGAAAAAATTAAAAATGCCGATCATCTACTGGTTGGAACAATATCAAAAACCATAGCAAGTATATGCGACCTGTTTATTTCCTTAACGCAGGAAGAGAAATGGAAATCAGAGAAAAATGAGCTAATAAAATCTATAAAGTCGCTGATGTATAAACCGAGTTGGTTTGTCCATGCAGCGATTAAAATTGATGACACTCTCAATGGCTTTGATGAGATAGTTGAAACATACGCAAAAATTGGATTGATGGCGATAGATAAGGAAGTTCCAGAGCTTGCGGAAATTTCAATCACACAAATACATTCGATCGCAATACAGATGCTTACAAAAGAAAGCGGCTCTAGGTTTGGCTATACAGAGCCGCGAATTATGGAGCGTGCCTGTTACATTGGTATTTATGCGCTTAAAAAAGATAAAAAGGATCTTGTAGAAAAATTGAAGCCACTAATAAAGGATTTTGAGGAGAAGTATGTCGCATTGTGGTTTGCCAATGTTCCAGCAGGACATGAACCGACAAGTCCAAAGAGGGATCAGTTACTGCAAGAGGTAGTAAATGTAAAAGAAAATTTTGATGAGTACGATATGGGGGCATACGGTAGAAGTATAAGGAGGCAGTTCATGGAACGATCAGAGGATCTGCTTGTTTCGTTATCCGCAAAGGAGGATGTGGACAAATTCACTGTTGAAATATGGGGCGTTGAAATTGAAATTCATCGGCGATCTATTTTTTAAAATATGGAAATCGAATCAAAACAACAAATCCTAGAACGGCGGGAAGAGATTGAACAGGAGCTCGTGGATATGCTCAAGGAGACCGAGAGCGATTTTACTTTGGATCATGTCCGGGATGCTATTTTCAACGAGGAGGATAACGATGACATGATGAAAGTCGTGGCTATGTTTGATCGTGGCGGAGATGCTTCAGAGTTGAGCAACGTTCTCGAATTGGTAACTGATGCTTGGAATTACTTTCCGCACGAGATTCTTGGCGGTATCTCTCCGGCCGAAAAGTTGTTAGAGCATCACAATAAAACTAAAATATGA
>CAYIVQ010000068.1:0-3179 GCA_964366905.1 uncultured Candidatus Saccharibacteria bacterium | reverse complement strand
TGCAGAAAGGCCAGAAAGTGAAAAAAGGAGATGTTTTGGCGGATGGAGCCGCGACGTCTCAAGGTCAGATGGCGCTCGGGCAAAATTTATGCGTCGCGTTCTTGTCTTTTGCCGGAAGCAACTTTGAAGACGCGATCATTATATCCGAACGGCTTGTTCAGGACGACAGATTCACATCCGTTCATCTTGAAGATTTCGCGGTTGATGTTCGCGACACAAAGCTTGGTCCGGAACTGACTACTTATGACATTCCGAATGTAGGCGAAGACCGGCTCAAAGATCTGGATGAAGAAGGCGTTATCAGAATCGGCGCCGAAGTGGAATCAAATGATATATTAGTCGGTAAAATTTCTCCGAAAGGCGAGGCGGATCTCACGCCGGAAGAACGTCTCTTGAGAGCGATTTTCGGCGAGCACGCTCGTGAGATCAAAGATACTTCTTTGCGCATGCCTCACGGCAAGAGAGGAAGAGTGGTGGGGATCAAAGTATTTTCCAGAGAGAAAGGCGATAAATTGACATCTGGAGTCATAAAAAATATTCAGGTGGAAATCGCCCAGCTTCGCAAGGGCTCCGTCGGGGACAAACTCGCGGGCCGCCATGGCAATAAAGGCGTTATTTCAAAAATTCTCCCCGTTGAAGACATGCCTTATCTGGAAGATGGCACTCCCGTTGATATTATTTTAAATCCTTTGGGCGTGGCTTCCCGTATGAATCTTGGACAAATTCTTGAAACTCATTTGGGTTGGGCGGCCGATAAACTTAATTATCAAGCCATCACTCCGGCGCTTGCGGGCGCGTCCGAAGAAGATATCAAGAGAGAGCTGAAAGCCGCCGGTATTCCGGAAAACGGAAAAGTGGACTTATGCGACGGCAGGACAGGAGAGAAGTTCAGTCAGCCTGTAACTGTCGGCATGATTTATGTGATGAAATTGAATCATTTGGTGGAAGACAAGATTCACATGAGATCCATCGGTCCTTATTCTTTGATCACACAGCAGCCGTTGGGCGGGAAAGCTCAATTCGGCGGCCAGAGACTTGGGGAAATGGAAGTCTGGGCGCTCGAAGGGTATGGCGCCGCTTATACTTTGCAAGAGATGTTAACTATCAAATCAGACGATGTTTTGGGACGTACCGCCGCGTATGATTCCATTATAAGAGGCGAAAAGATAAAAAGTCCGAATGTTCCCGCTTCTTTCCATGTACTTGTCAATGAACTGCGTTCGCTTGGGCTGTCAGTGGAGCTGGATAGTGTGGTTGAAGAACCAAGCGATAAACAGGACGAAACATCAAGCAACTATTAACTATTAACTAACAACTATCAACTAATACCTTGTTATAAGTTATGGGTTATTAGTTATCAGTCAGCACTTTATGTCTCTAAAAGTATCCGATTTCAAATCCATAAAATTAAAGCTAGCTTCGCCGGAAGATGTTTTGAAGTGGTCGCACGGAGAAGTGACGAAAGCGGAAACTATCAATTATCGGACTCAACGTCCCGAAAAAGACGGTTTGTTTTGCGAAAGGATATTCGGTCCGGAAAAAGACTGGGAGTGTTATTGTGGGAAATATAAGAGAATAAGATATAAAGGAATCACCTGCGATAAGTGTGGCGTTGAAGTCACTCGTTCTATTGTCCGCAGAGAAAGAATGGGGCATATAAAGCTTGCCGTGCCGGTCGCTCATATATGGTTCTTGCGCGGAGTACCTTCAAAGATCGGTATGCTTTTGGATGTTCCGGTGGGCCAGTTGGAAAAAGTTATTTATTTCGCTTCTTATATTGTTACCGATGTCAATGAAGAATTGAGGAAAGAAGCGCTTACGGAACTTGATAAAGATTATAAAACCAAGATCAAGCAGGCTTCCGGCGAAAGCGAAAAAGAAAATCTTAAAATCGCGTTCAGCAAAGCCAAAGATGAACTCAAAGACTTCCATTCAATGCAGGTGCTCTCCGAAGGCAGATATTACGATCTTAGCTTGAAATACGGAGAAATTTTCAAAGCGAGCATCGGCGCCGAGGCAGTCAAAAAAATATTGGACACTCTTGATCTCAACAAATTAAGAGATGAATTGGAAGAAAGCTCCAAGCACGCTTCCGCCGCGAATAAAATTAAAATACACAAAAGATTAAAATTGGTGCATGGCCTTTTGAGGGCCGGCGTTAAACCGGGATGGATGTTTATTTCGATTTTGCCGATTATGCCGCCTGACCTTCGCCCCATGGTTCAGCTCGACGGAGGCAGATACGCGTCAAGCGACTTGAATGATTTATATAGAAGAATTATCAACCGCAATAATCGGTTGAAACGTTTGCTTGAATTAAGCGCTCCGGAAGTGATCGTAAGAAATGAAAAAAGAATGCTCCAGGAATCCGTAGACGCTTTAATTGACAATTCCGCCCGCAAAGGCCAGGCGGTCATGGCGACTACCGGCCAAAAGAGACAGCTTCGTTCTCTCGCCGACATGCTCAAAGGCAAAACAGGCAGATTCCGACAAAACTTGCTCGGCAAGCGCGTGGATTATTCAGGCCGCTCCGTCATTGTATCCGGTCCGGAACTTCGTCTCGAAGAATGCGGTTTGCCGAAAAGAATGGCGCTTGAACTTTTCAAGCCGTTCGTTATAAATAAAATTATAAACAGAGGCTTTGCCCATAACATCAGGGGAGCCGGCCGCCTTATCGAACAGACAACCGACGAAGTATGGGAAATTTTGGAAAGCGTTATCAAAGATAAATACGTGCTGTTGAACCGCGCGCCAACGCTTCACAGATTGAGCATCCAGGCGTTTAAGCCGGTTTTGATCGAAGGCATGGCGATTAGAATCCATCCATTGGTATGCACCGCCTTCAATGCTGATTTTGACGGCGACCAAATGGCGGTTCACTTGCCATTAACCGATGAGGCGCAAAAAGAAGCGGGAGAACTCATGCTTTCTCGGCGCAATCTGCTCAAGCCGGCAAACGGCGAGCCCATAACCAATCCGACCAAAGATATTGTTTTGGGCTGTTACTTTTTAACATCCATTCAAGAAGGAGTGAAAGGAGAGGGACGGGTGTTTTCTTCCAAAAACGAAGCGGTATTGGCTTTTGATTCCGGCATAATCAATATAAACGCTCAAATTAAAGTTTTGATTAAAAAAGAAGACAGAGAAAACGATGAAGAAAAGTATCTGGAAACTTCCGT
>CAYIVQ010000067.1:1493-3253 GCA_964366905.1 uncultured Candidatus Saccharibacteria bacterium | reverse complement strand
CTCGCTTGTTTCAATCTTTTAAGCGCTCCGATGGTGGCTCTCGCGTTATTTATCTGATTTGAGCTTTTGCTCCTGATTTTGCCGGTCACGTTCGCGATACCGGCAAGATCACAGATAATTCTTACCGCCCCTCCGGCAATCACTCCGGTACCGACTTTTGCCGGCCTTAAAATAACTCTCGCGCTTTTATATTTAAAATCGACTTCATGCGGTATAGTCCCGTCTGAAAGATTTATTTGAATCATGCCTTTTTTCGCTTGTCTGACAGCCTTGTCCATAGCTGAAGCCACATCTTTACCTTTCTCTGTGCCAACGCCAACCTTGCCCTTTCTGTTGCCAATGGCAACAGTAGCTCTGAAACTAAATCTCTTGCCTCCGCCAGTCACTCTAGCTACTCTTCTTAAGTCAAGCATTTTTTGATCAAAATCGGGATTTTGTTTTGGAGTTTTTGCTGGTCTTGCCATAAATAAATATAATTAAAATTTAAGTCCTCCCTCTCTCGCTCCTTCGGCTACCGCCTTGATTCTTCCATGATATCTGAATCCTCCTCTGTCAAAAACAGCGAATTCAACTTTCTTTTCTTTTGCCTTCTTGGCAATTTCCAATCCGACTGATTTTGCGGCGTCTGTCTTTGTATTGCCCTTGCCTTTTTTTACCGCTATATCCGACGCGGAACATAATGTCACTCTCTTTTCATCATCGATTATTTGAGCGTAAATATGCTGGTTGGAGCGAAACACGGATAATCTAGGCCTCTCTTCAGTGCCTTTAACTCTTGCTCTTATTCGTTTATGAATTACTTTTCTATTCATATTGATTTTATGCCGATTTCGCGGCTTTCTTGCCTTCTTTTCTTCTTATAATTTCGCCTTCATATCTGATTCCTTTGCCTTTATACGGTTCCGGCTTTTTGAGCTTTCTTATATTGGCGGCAGTCTGGCCGACTAAATACCTATCAATCCCGGAAACAGTAATAGCGTTCTTTTCCACTGTGAAAGTAATGCCTTTAGGCGCTTCAACTTCCACCGGATGCGAAAACCCCAATTGCATCACCAATTTATTGCCGGATAAAGCTACTCTGTATCCGACTCCTTCCAATTCAAGCTTCTTTGCAAAACCGCTGTTCACTCCATTTACCATATTGGTTATCAAAGCCTTAGTCAATCCTCTGATCGCGTCATTGTCATCCTGATTCACCTTCTTAATCAAAATCTTCCCTTCTTCAATGCTCATAGAAATACTGGGATGCGCCAACATCTTCAGCTCCCCTTTTGAACCTTTAACAAAAACTTCATTATCTTTGATGATAACTTCTGTTTTTTCCGGTATAATAATTGGATTTTTATCTATTCTGGACATAATAAATTTACCAAATTTCACATATTATTTCTCCGCCGAGTTTTTGCTTCTTTGCTTCTTTGCCTGTCATCAGCCCTTTAGAAGTAGATAGTATGGCAATGCCGTAACCTTGCTTAACTGGAAATAATTTATCGGATTGCTTATAAATTCTTTTTCCCGGTTTAGAAATTCTTTTCACATCATTAATATAAGTATCGCCTTCTTTGGTTTGCCTTAATTTCACAACAATGGTTTTTTTCACTTTCTTGCCTTTTTTCTCAAATCCATCGATGAAATTCTCATTTTTCAATATCCTTAATATATTGGATTTAATTTTGGAAAACGGAACACTCACGGTCGCATGACCGGCCATCCCAGCATTCTTTATCCTTATTAACATGTCTGATATTGGATCGTTCATA
>CAYIVQ010000067.1:0-1393 GCA_964366905.1 uncultured Candidatus Saccharibacteria bacterium | reverse complement strand
CCTTTTATAGCCATTTCCCTGAAGCAGATTCTACACAACCCAAAAGCCCCCATATAGCCGCGCCCTCTGCCGCATTTGAAGCATCGGTTGACTTTTCTGGAAGAAAATTTCGGTTTTTTTTGCGCTCTGGCAATAACTGATGTTTTAGCCATAATTATTTATCATTACTTATTGGAAATCCTAATAATCTCAATAGCTTCTCCGCTTTTTCTCTTTCTCTTGTTCCGGTGACAACAGTGACTTGAAAACAAAAAATATGCCCAACTTTGTCATGGCTCGCTTCCGGGAAAATAATACTTTCTTTTATCCCCAGCGTAAGATTGCCATTTTGATCAATATTTTTCTTGCTGATACCATGAAAATCTCTTGTTCTCGGCAATGAAGTGGATATCAACCTATCTAAGAAATCATACATCTTAGCGCCTCTTAAAGTAACTTTAATGCCGATATCCATGCCTTGTCTCGATTTAAAAGACGCGATGGATTTTTTCGCCTTGGTCCTCACAGCTTTCTGACCGGCTATATTGGTGAGCCCTTTTTCAATCCATTCCACTAATTTCTCGTCTTTGGCTATCTTGCCGACCCCCGCGTTGACGACAATTTTTTCTATCTTCGGGACTTGGATCAAATTTTTGTATCCGAACTCTTTTTTCAGAGCCGGCACAACTTCTTTATCAAATTTTTCTTTTAATCTGCTTGCCATAAAAATTTATTTTAAAATGTAGCTTCGCATTTCTTGCACATTCTGGATTTATTTTCGCCATCAATCTTAAAACCGACACGGGTAGGTTTTGAACATTGCGGACATAAAAGCTGAACATTGGAAATATGCAGGGGGAAAGATTTTTCGATCATCTGGCCTTTTTCTCCTTGCTTTCGCGGGCGACTGTGCTTTTTTCTCAAATTTATCGATTCAACCACAACCTGCTCATTTTTTGGCAATGACTGCAACACTTTCCCAGATTTTCCTCTGTCTTTGCCGGTTAACACTATTACATTGTCGCCTTTCCGAATTTTCATAACTTTTTAGATTACTTCTGGAGCTAATGATGCTAATTTTACAAATCCTTTTTCTTTAATCTCACGCGGAATCGGGCCAAAAATTCTGCCTCCTTTAGGCTCCATGCCTTCCAGTATAACTATCGCATTTTCGTCAAATTTTATATAAGAGCCGTCCGGTCTGCGAAACGCGCTCCTTTGTCTTACTACCACTGCTTTCACTATATCGGATTTTTTCACGGCTTTTCTCGGCGCAGCCACTTTCACTGTTCCTACGATGATATCGCCAAGACGAGCATACCGTTTTCTTGTGCCACCCAATACCTTAATACACTGGACTAATTTCGCCCCGCTATTATCCGCAACTTTTAACATTGAACGTGGTTGAATCATA
>CAYIVQ010000066.1:2048-3268 GCA_964366905.1 uncultured Candidatus Saccharibacteria bacterium | reverse complement strand
TTATTGAGTCAATTCGCGGTTTTCGCGGCGACCGGAATATTCTATCTTCTGCTTAAAAAATATGCGTTTGCGTCTCTGATGACATTCGCCGCTTTTCTGTTTCTAATGTTGAGCTATCAGCTCGAATTTCATTTGCCGGCCCCTATTTCCTTATTATTAGTATTTTCTGCTTCCACTCTTGTATTTTTTTCCTCTCTTTCTTCCTCGCTGGGAATAGGGAAATTGCTTAAACCGAGGTTGCTTTATATTTCCTTAATAGCGGGGTTGGTTTTCACGGAATTTTATTTCGCGCTGTCAAAATTGCCGTTCAATATTTTGAGTCTGGACTTTTTGATGATTGTTGTTTATTATCTGTTTCTGGATTTCATCGGCTTATATTTTTCTCGTAAGCTGACAATAAAAGCTTTCGCGCGCAATCTATCTTTCGTTTTGTCATCTTTTATTTTTATATTATTTTCAGTAAAATGGTTCCCGCACTCCTAAGAATCTATATGAAAAAAAGAATACTGTATTTTTTTTCAATTTTAATTATTGGCGGTTTGGGGGGCACATTGTTCTCTAATATATTTGCGCGCAATTTATCCAGACTGCCGGGCTTGTCCGGATTGCAGTTGTCCGGACAAGACCAGACTGTTATCGTGAATAAAACCGAGCAGGTTTTTGTTGAACAGTCCGTTATACTTAAAAAAGCGATTGACCAAAATTTACCTGCATTGGTAGCAATTAGATCTTTTTATAACGACACTCTGATATCTAGCGGGATAGGTTTTGTTGTCGGCGCTGACGGACTGGTGCTAACCAGAAAAGAATGGGTGAGTAGCACGGTCAACAAAATCTCAATAGAGAAGGAAGGTAAGATTTTTTCGGCGGAAGTTTTAAAGAAAGATGATGATAACGGTTTGGTTTTATTAAAGGCGAATATCTCAAATTTGCCGGTTGTTTCTTTTTCTAATACGGAGGTTTATGAGCTTGGCGAATTTGTTTTTCTGCTCGGAGTGAAATATGATCCTTCCGGCAAAGCGATGAGTTTTATAAACTCCGGTATTTTAAAAACTGTCGGAGGCAAAGTTTTAGATACTAATATAAATGAAGATTTTAAACTGGCAACCGGCGCTCCTCTTCTCAATGCCAAAGGGGAAGTGGTCGGCATAGCCGCCGTGAACTCATCCGGACAAGTTTTTGCCATTTCCTCTCAAACGATAAAGGAATTTGTGTTCTAG
>CAYIVQ010000066.1:0-1948 GCA_964366905.1 uncultured Candidatus Saccharibacteria bacterium | reverse complement strand
CCGCCATTTCTGATTTTTACAGAAATATAAATTCTCAAATCGCTTTGCTCTCGCTCGCGCAGAGATTGAGCAACTCTCAAGGCATAAATTTTTTAGTTTTAAAATCTGAATACAAAAAGATAAATCGTCTGAAGCGTCAGCGCGATGAAGCCGAAACAGAAAATATAAAAGATGACGCGCCTGCCGCTCCTAGACAGGTTAACGCGGTCAAGATAGAAAAGGAAATACATATAAAAACAAACTCTCAGGCGGTTAAGAAGAATACAGTATCCGCGTCTACAGACTTAAATATCAGACAAACTAAGATTATCCAAATTTTTAAGAAGCAAAAAACCGACAAAATCCAACTCAAAGATATTATTCGTTTTTTCCCGGATCTGACCGATAGAACCATACGCAACGATCTCAAAAGCCTTTGCGATAAAAAAATCGTTTCGCGAATCGGAAATTACGGCCCATCAAGTTTTTATAAATTGGCAAATACCGGAAATTGACGGTAAGAATAAGGAAATAATAAGGAAAATATAATTTAATAAGGAAATTTCCTTATTTATAAATTTTTTTGACGCAATTTTTTCGCTGAAATCAACTTAATTTTATCTGCATTTGTCCGGCCAATATTAATAAGTAAAAAATTATTTTCAATAATCCATCTTTTGTTTTAAAATGTTTTAAAAATGAGCTTCATTTTCTTTAGTTTTATTTTTAGATTTAATTTTGAATTTAAACGTTTGATTGCAAATCAAGTTATCCACAGGAGCATTATTTTCAATGTTTTTTGTTTGTCGGGCATTCAAGTTTTGACTAGTTATTTTAAGCAAATATAAATTTTGATTTTTTACCCATGATTCTTATAAATGCTTTATTTATGCGTATTTGTTTATAATGCGCCGGGTTGTTCCGGGAAGTATTGATTAAAACGCAATTTACTGGTACAATGATTTTAATTGATTTTTACAAGGAATAGCCGGATGGTTAGGCGCTATTGCTTTACGGTTTTTTGGGTGGTAAAATTAGAGTATGGAATTTAGTAAAATATCGTGATTGGCGAATGCGTGGCGCGCGAGCGATAGCCGTTAGTTTTCAGGCGATTTGCTGATTTGGCATATATCTTGAAAATTGATGATTATCCAAAACTTGAGAGCAAAGATTGTTCGTTGAAAATTAAATAAAGAAAAAAAGCTTGATTGGAATAAGGAAAAGCCAGAAATTGTTAGTAAGGAAATCCGTTATTTCGCTTTAGTTTGGAAAAAATGAGGAAATGAAAAGTCGGTCGATGTCCTTTTAAATTAAACTTTAAAATGGGCAAGACTTGATTCCATTTAAAATTATTTATTAGCATTAAAATTATTAAGTTAAGCAGACTTGTCGGCAACGCCTTTTATAAATGGCGTATAGGCATGTCTGCGGTAGCTAGATATCTTATGGAGAATATTCCATTAACAAAGCAGGCTACAAAAAAGAAACTTAGACAGTTTCTTTCAATAGCCTTAGCTTTCACCACCACCGTTTCTTTATCCGGCTTCGCGCTTTTGTTCGCGGTTACCGCGAGCGCGGCGGTTACTCCATTGTCGGATGGGGATTTGGTAAGAGGTCCGGACGGCATCAAGGTTTACATTGTTAAACCGTCGCCTCACGGCACATACGCCGGATGGAAGAGACACATCTTCAATCCCGCAGTATTCAATATGTATGGTCATCTGAAGTGGGAAAGCATTCAATCAATTGATTTAGAGACTGAAAATGCTTATCAAACTTCCGACCTTTACAAAGAACTGAATGATCCTAGAGTTTACAGCTTGGAAGAATCAGGCACATCTGCTGTCAAACGCTGGATCGAAAACGAAGCCGCCTTTTTGGCAAACGGCTACAGCTGGAGCCAAATCTTCACCGTTAACGAAGCGGAAAGAGATTATTATGTAAGCGGTTCACCGATTACTACTACTGT
>CAYIVQ010000065.1:0-3372 GCA_964366905.1 uncultured Candidatus Saccharibacteria bacterium | reverse complement strand
TATATGTTTAAGCCACAAGGGTTTGCCCAATTTCTTCGTTAAAATCTGCGTTTGAGACTCGCCGTACCAATTGTACGCCTCATCTCAAGCCTCGATTTTGCCTCGAACTTGGGCAAATGCGTAAGTCCTATGATTGAATTTAAAATACTGAAAAAATCCAAACATAGCTGGGCGCGACTTGGGTTGCTTAAAACATCAAACGGGGAAGTGGAAACTCCGTCTTTGGTGCCGGTTGCCACAAGAGCTTCGATAAAAACGCTTACATCCGAAGAAGCGGCGGCGGCAAAATGCCGAATTTTGATAGCAAACACTTTTCATTTGCATTTGAAACCGGGCGAGGAAATCGTGAAAAAAGCCGGCGGTTTGCATAATTTTATGAATTGGAATAGGCCGTTGATGACTGACTCCGGCGGTTTTCAGGTATTTAGCTTGGGATTCGGCAGGGATTTGAAAGTGGGGAAAATTTTAAAAGGCTCTCCGGGCAACAACAATCAAGAACTTGTCCATGTCGGCGCGCAACCGAAGTTTTTAAAAATTACGGATGAAGGAGTTTATTTCCGTTCTCCCATAGACGGCAGAAAATTATTTTTAGGCCCGAAGGAATCGATGAAGATACAAGAAAAATTGGGCGCCGATGTTATATTCGCGTTTGACGAATGCACTCCGCCGCTCGCGTCCCAGCATTATATCAAAGAAGCGATAAAACGGACGCATGATTGGGCGAAAATTTGCGTTAAAGTGAAAAAAGGCAAGCAAGCGCTTTTCGGCATTACGCAAGGGTCAAAATACAAAGATTTGCGGGAAGAAAGCGCTCGATATATAAATTCGCTTGGGTTTGACGGAATTGGCATCGGCGGAGATTTGGGCGAGGACAAACAAACTACGAAAAAAATTCTTGAATGGACCATGCCTTTGCTTGACCAATCAAAACCGCGCCATCTTTTAGGAATCGGCCATTTGGAAGATATGGAGCCGATAATAAAGCGAGGCGTCGATCTTTTTGACTGCACCATGCCGACGCAATACGCGAGGAGAGGAATCGCTTTTACAAGCGCCGGCAGAATAAATTTGCGGCAGTCAAAATTTTTAAAAGACAAAAATCCGGTGGATAAAAAGTGCGCTTGCGATACTTGCGCGAATTATCGCCGCGATTATATTTCTCATCTATTTCGCGCCGGCGAAATCACCGCTTTGCGCCTGCTGACATTTCACAATCTTTTCTATTTCAATACTTTCGTGGAGAACATCAGAAAAAAAATTAAAAAAGGAGAATTATAGAGTATGTTGTGGTAAAATAACATTATGGTGGAAAATGTAAAAACAATAGATAATAAGCTCGGCGAGAAAATCGCTTTGGATGAGCTATTCGACTATCTGCTTTACAAAAAATTAGCCGGGATTACAAACGGGGATCTCAAGCAATTATTTGAAGAGCTTATTCCCATTGAGCAAAATCATTTTCATTTTTGGCAGGAGTTTTTTCATATTAAGCCTCAAAAATTGAATTTAGCCCGCAAGATTAAACTTTGGATTTTATTTTCGATTTGTTGGTTATTTAAAGAGAAAGCGACACATCTTGTTTTGGAATCAATAGAAATTTACGGCACGAGAAAATATTTGATGATATGGGATCAATACAAAAATGAGCCTCTTGGAGAAGCGGTGCGCGAAGTGCTTAATGATGAGTTGAAGCACGAAGATATTATGGTTTCCCGTTTTATAGAGAGGCGCGTTAACGCGGAGAAAATAAGAGATATTTTTCTTGGGCTGAACGACGGCTTGGTTGAAATTTTGGGAGCGGTGAGCGGATTTTTTGCCGCTTTTTCCAATTCCGGTTCGGTGCTGATAGCGGGATTTACTGTCGCTGTAGCGGGGTCCATTTCTATGGCCGCCGGAATTTTTGTAGCTTCCGGTTCTGAAAAAGAAATTGAAATGTCGGAAAGAAGAAAAAGTCAGTTTTTTAATAAAGTAGTCCAGAAAACTCATAAACATGATAGCGCGATGCGAAACGCCGTATTAGTCGGAGTTTCTTATTTGATTGGCGCCATGATCCCAATATTGCCTGTGTTGATTGGCGCGAAAAGCGTTTTTATCTCCATTATCGCAAGCGGAGCGATTATTGTGTTTGTGTCGTTTTTTGTGGCGTTTATCTCCGGCATGAATATTAAAAGAAGAGTTATCACTAATGTGGTTATCATAGCCATGGCAGTTGTCGTTACTTATACTATGGGCATAATCGTAAGGGAGATATGGGGGATACGTATTTAAAAATCCATTTATGCGCATTATTTTATATACAAAAACGGGTTGCGGTTGGTGCGATGATGTGAGAGATTTGCTGGATGAGAAAAACATAAAGTTTGAAGAAAAAAATATTTTTGAAAAACCGGAATATTTTGAGGAGCTGATCCAGAAATCAAAACAAACTCTGACTCCGACTTTTGATATTGATGGAAAAATTATCGTGGATACCGACGCGGAGGCGGTCGAGGCTTATTTAAAAAGTAGAAATATAATATGAAGCCGAGATTTTTTGTTTCCCAACAGTTGCCGGAAAAAGGTTTTTTTATTTTGAAAGATCGCGATGTTTCTCATCAACTCAAGAATGTTTTACGCTTGCGAGCGGGCGAGCGCGTGGTTTTGCTTGATAATTCCGGGTACGAATATGAGTGCGCCGTCAGCGATATAAAAAATAGAGAAGCGGGTATGGAAGTCATTGAACGCCGAGAAATTGGCAATCAAGGGATTGAATTGGCGCTTTATCAGAGCGTTATTAAAAAAGATAAAATGGAATGGGTATTTCAAAAATGCACGGAAATCGGCGCGGCAAAATTTGTTCCTGTCATATCGGCTCATTCAGTCAAGTTGGGCGTGAATTTAAAACGTTCGGAAATTATCATCAAAGAAGCCGCGGAACAATCAGGTAGAAGCAAATTGCCTGTCTTATTTGATCCCGTAAGTTTTGGAAACGCGATCGAAATTGCTAAAAATAGCGGCGGATTAAATATATTGGCACACAATATCGGAGATCATGTATCGTTGAAATATTTTTGTGAGCGGAAAGATTTACCGCTATCAATTAATTTATTTATAGGTCCGGAAGGAGGATACAGCGAAGAAGAAGTATCGTTAGCGCGAGAGAACGATTTCCAAATCGTGTCGCTTGGCAAGCGAATTCTGCGAGCGGAAACCGCCGCTATCGCCGCTTCTTATTTTTTAATCGCGCAAAAATAGCAGAGTTTAAGAAATACGAAAATGAAGTTGTTTTTTGGTTATCAAGTCATTGATTATATTTTCATTATCGCGGGCATTGCGGCTGCTTTTTTTCTGCCGGAAAATTTTGTTTTGGCCGGATCAGCTTTCGCTCTGTTG
>CAYIVQ010000064.1:0-3485 GCA_964366905.1 uncultured Candidatus Saccharibacteria bacterium | reverse complement strand
GTGATGAGAGCGAAAACCGAAATCGCGGAAATAAAAGGCGGCCATTATCAGATTATAGTTTCCGAAATTCCTTATCAGGTGAATAAATCCACTCTGATTGAAAAGATAGCCGATCTGGCAAAAGAAAAAAAAGTGGAAGGCATTAAAGATGTACGTGATGAATCCGATAAAGACGGCTTGAGAATCGTCATAGATTTGAAAGGCGACGCTTTCCCGCAGAAAGTTTTAAACAAGCTGTTTAAATTCACCGATCTTCAGAAAATGTTTCATCTGAATATGCTTGCTTTGGTAGATGGAATTCAGCCGGTTGTTTTATCTTTGAAGGCGGCGTTGGAATATTTTATCAGCCATCGCAAGGAAGTGGTGGTCAGGCGGACGACTTATGATCTTAACAAGGCCAAAGACAGGGCACATATATTGGAAGGGCTGAAAAAAGCGCTGGACCATATAGATAAAATAATTGCTACCATCAGAAAATCGGAAACCAAAGACATCGCCCACAAAGCGCTGATGAGCGGCTTTAAACTGACGGAAATTCAAGCGACCGCTATTTTAGAAATGAAGCTTCAGACGCTTGCCGGCCTTGAAAGGAAAAAGATAGAAGATGAATTGAAAGAAAAACTCAAACTCATCTCATATTTGGAAGGGCTTTTGAAAGATCCGAAAAAAATCATAGGCGTTATCAAAGATGAGATGAGAGATATCAGAGAAAAATACGCGGATGAAAGAAAGACAAAGGTTGTGAAAGAAGGAGTTTCCGAATTCAGAGAAGAAGATTTAGTGCCCGATGAAGAAGCGGTTATTGTGCTGACTAAAACCGGATATATAAAAAGAGTGAAGCCGACCATGTATCGCCTGCAAAAACGCGGCGGGTCCGGCATTGTCGGCATGGGCACGAAAGAAGAGGATTTGGTTGAGCGTTTTATTTCCTGCGGGTCGCATGACAGTCTGCTGTTTTTCACCGATAAAGGCAAAGTTTTCCAGACGAAAGCTTATGAAATCCCGGAAGCGTCCAGAATTTCCAGAGGGAAATCAATGACTAATATTTTAGAAGTTCAAGCTCAAGATAAAATTACCGCCATGGTGGCTTCCGAAGAAAAACCCGGGCAGAAAGAAATCAGCTATTTAATTATGGCGACTAGAAATGGTATAATTAAAAAAGTGGCGATGTCAGAATTCCGCATAGCGAGAAGATCGGGCGCGCAAGCCATTTCTTTGAAAAATTCAGATATGCTTGAATGGGTGAAGATATCGTCCGGCAATGATGACATTATCATTCTTACCAAGAATGGCCAAGCGATTCGGTTTTCCGAAAAAGCGGTCCGGCCGATGGGAAGAACCGCGAGCGGAGTTACGGCGATTAAATTAAAGAAAGGCGATGTGGTTGTCGGGGCGGATGTGATACCTGCCGGAGAAGAAGCCAAGTGGGAATTATTAGTAGTCGCCGAAAACGGTTTTGGCAAAAAAACCGCCATTGGGCAATACAGGAAGCAAAGCAGGGCGGGGACCGGAATTAAGACATCAAAAGTTACTGATAAAACCGGCAAGTTAGTGGCTTCCTTGCTTGTCAGCAAAGAACAGGAAGAATTAATTGCTATTTCTCAAAAAGGACAGGTAATAAAAACGGCCATTTCATCAATACCTTCGCTGTCCAGAAGCACGCAGGGCGTGCGGCTCATGCGGCTGGCGGCAGGGGATAAAGTCGCGTCGGTAGTGTGTTTGTAATTTTAGGACTTACGCGCTTGAGCAATCAATTAATTTCAGAACATCATCTGCTCAAGCCGCAAGGGTTTGCCCAATTTCTTCGTTAAAATCTGCGTTTGAGACTCGCCGTATCAATGTACGCCTCGTCTCAAGCCTCGATTTTGCCTCGAACTTGGGCAAACGCGTAAGTCCTAAATTTGTGATTTTCATGCTTCAATTTCCACATCAATCTCTCAAATTTCTCAATCCGCAGAAAATTATAGATCAGCTTGGTTTGCATCCGGGAATGATAGTCGCCGATTTCGGATGCGGAGCCGGCGATTTTGTCGTATCGACCGCGGAAATTATCGGCGCTGAAGGCAAAGTATCCGCGATTGATATTCAAGACTCCGCTTTAAGTTCGGCGCGATCCAAGGCTAGAATGGAAGGTGTTTTAAATGTTGATTTCATAAAAGCCGATCTCGAAACAGCCAATTCCTCTAATCTTTCAGACGAATCACAGGATGCCGTGCTTTTGACCAATATTTTGCATCAAGTTGGAGATAAAAATGCTATAATGAAAGAATGCTTCCGTGTTTTAAAAGGCGGCGGCATCGCGGCGGTTGTTGATTGGAAAAAAGATGCTGTGTTCGGGCCCGTCAAAGACACTCGTTTGGGCGTTGAAGACGTAAAGCAGTTGGCGCAAAAACACAATCTTGCGTTTCAAAAAGAAATAGACGCGGGAGTTTACCATTTTGGAGCGGTATTTACTAAGATAAGTTAATAATGTCCAATCTTCTCAAATATATTATTCCCGGAGTTTTTATACTCATTGCCGCGCTTTGGATTTTGGTTTGGTTTGGAGTCATACCCGGGCTAAGCGGTGGCACAAAAATCAAACAAAAGTTGGATTTGACTATTTGGGGAGTGGATGGCGATGAGGCGGCCATTCGCGGGCTGATAAATGCCTTTGCGAATGCGAATCCAGGCTCAAAAATTGTTTATGAAAAAAAATCCCCGGAGAGTTATGAGCAGGAATTGGTTCGCGCTTTTGCCGCTGGCAAAGGACCGGATATATTCGGCATTCATCATACATGGGCGGACGGATACAGCGATATTTTGTATCCCGCTCCGTCATCGGTTTTTTCTCAAACGGAATTCGCGGATAATTTTTTAGATGTCGCGCGAGCTGATTTTGCCAGAGGATTGAATATTTACGGCGTTCCATTATATGTTGATACGCTGGCTTTATATTATAACAATGACTTGTTCAACAGTGCCGGCATCGTTTTGCCGCCGGCAAATTGGGACGAATTTTCCCAATACGCGCGTAAACTGACTCAGCGCAAATCAAACGGAGAAATCGCCATTTCCGGCGCCGCTTTTGGCGGAGGCGAAAGCGTACTTCATTCCCCGGATATTTTGGCTTTGCTTATGATCCAATATGGAGTTCCGATGATTGATAAAGACGGAAAAGTGAAGTTTGCCGGCGCGGGAGCAAGCGGCGCCGGAAATTTTGCCGACAAAGCGCTCGAGTTTTATACTTCTTTCGCGAAACAAGGCGACCTCAATTTTTCTTGGCTCGGAGATAAAGCGGGGAATTCTCTGAATATGTTTGCCGTAAACCGCGTTGCCATGATGCTCGGATATTCTTCAACCAGGAGCGCTATTTTAGCAAAGTCTTCCAAAGTTAATTTCAGCGTTGTGGCGGCTCCTCAAATGAAAAACACGGTTTTTAAGAAAAACTACGCCGATTACTGGGGCTTTGGGGTGTATAAAAATTCAAAAAACAAAGATGCCGC
>CAYIVQ010000063.1:2473-3625 GCA_964366905.1 uncultured Candidatus Saccharibacteria bacterium | reverse complement strand
GCGCATTTTGAACACACTGTGCTGGTTACAGAGAATGGCTATGAGATTCTAACAGAAATCAAAGAAAGTTAAAGCTCCGGATTAGCCAGAGTTTTTGTATTTAGTTTTAATACAATAACTCCATTTATAAAAAGTATTGTCGCCAAAATAGCCGATACCATGCAATACGGGCAAATTGCTTTTATGATAAACAGCTGGAGAAATACAAAATACGCGGATGCGAGGAAACCGGTGGCAGTCAAATAAGAGGCGATGATGATTGTCTTTTCGCGTTTTGTATCGAGATAAGCGACTGATAAAATAAATATCGTAAAATAATAAATAGCGCCTATCAAAGCCAGCGGTACTCCGGCAAGCATTGAGTATTTGCTTGTCGTTACCTTTTCGCAGTCCCCGAACAACACAGAACAGTTAAGCGATGAGCCGGTATAGTGCTTAACCGTCAGATAAGTGGTATCTAAAAATCCAAGCAGGCTGGCAATCAGAAAAACAGCGAGGAGTAGTTTAGGGATTGTCGGATGAAAGAGTTTTATTAATGAGGTCTTTAAATTCATCATAGCTTTTAGGGTTTGTTATTTGCTTGCCGTTTAAGAAAAATGTCGGTGTTGAATTCACTCCGGCGCTTATGCCGCTATCGTAATCAGCAGATACTTTCTCTTTTACTTCTTTTGATTCCATATCCGTTTTGAATTTCTGAATGTCCAGTTTTAATGAGTCGGCATATTTTTCAAAAATACTTTGAGTGTTTCTCAAGGAAGACCACTGGCTTTGGTTTTCAAAAATCATATCGTGCATTTCCCAGAACTTACCTTGTTTGCCGGCAGCTTCAGCCGCGTACGCGGCTGGTTCGGCGTTGTCATGAATTTGTTTGAGTGGGAAATTCCTGTAAGCGAATTGCATTTGGCTTCCAAATTCCTCGTTAAGCTTTTTTATCATCGGATAATAAGCTCCGCAGGCCGGGCACTGAAAGTCGCTGTATTCAATCAGTGTTATTTTCGCGTCTTTATTGCCTTTCACTTGATCGTTCCCTGAAATCGGAGCCGTTTCTCCGCCGGATGGCTGATTTGCGGTTGGAGAGTTACCGGCTAACTTTATCATGCCAAATATCACTCCGCCTATGACAAACACGGCCAATATCCATAAACCGGCGCG
>CAYIVQ010000063.1:0-2373 GCA_964366905.1 uncultured Candidatus Saccharibacteria bacterium | reverse complement strand
TAGTGAGAAAAATATTTTTTGCCGCAATAATACTTATCGCATTGCTTGTCGGTAATTTAGCACCTGACGAAAAATTATTGACGGACAAGCAATGCTTGAGAGGGAAGGCTTCTTGGTATGGCCCGGGGTTTTTCCATAGAGAAACCGCGAGCGGAGAAATTTATGGTGTTAACGATGTTTTTGTCGCTCACAAGAATTATCCTTTCGGCACCATTCTTGAGATTATGAATCTGAAAAATGGCAAAAGAATCATCGCGATAGTGAAAGACCGCGGACCGTATATTCCCGGCAGAGAAATAGACTTGTCTTTTGCCGCGGCAAAAGCGCTCGCCGTTTTTGACGACGGAGTTATACCTGTGCTTTTTAAACCCATTATTCAGTAATAATGATGTCACTATATTTTAGGAGAGGAGGATAACATGGAAAAATTTCAGCTCTTTGGGAAATTAAAGCTATGGGAGGAAGTACATACTAATGGACATTCTTTGCATGAAGAGATATGTGAAGAGTTTGAGGCAGTAGATGTTGAATCTGCTATCAAAAAAGCAAAAAGGGTATTTAATAGGATTGCAAAGGAATATCCAATAGATAATTCGCGACCTTTTGATCATCGTGTAACAAATCTCCATAGTTTTGAAGCAGACTTACGTATTATAAAATCAGTTTGGCAGAAAAAAATCTAACAATTTTTCTGCAATATTTATTTTAAAATGCCGCAATCGATTAAAACGATTGCGGCATTTTTGTCAGGAGTTGTTAAAACGCGATAAAGTGGTAGAATGCCTAATGTATATGAAAGGCAAAAGAACAAGGAATATTTTTGACCCGAAGTCAAAAGAGCCGTATAAATTGAGCCGCTCAAAGCTTGAGAATTTTTTGCGCTGCCAGCTTTGTTTTTATCTGGACAGACGATTAGGGGTGGATCAGCCGCCAGGATTTCCATTCACGTTAAACGTGGCGGTGGACCATTTGCTCAAAAAAGAGTTTGACATTCATCGCGTCGCTAAAACTGCCCATCCGCTGATGGAAAAATACGGCATAGACGCTGTACCGTTTGAACATCCGGATATGGAAAAATGGAGAGATAATTTCACCGGCGTTCAATGCCATCACAAGCCAAGCAATTTCATATTCACCGGCGCGGTTGACGATATATGGATAAATTCAAAAAACGAATTGCACGTGGTGGATTATAAAGCCACCAGCAAAGACGGCGATGTTGGGATAGACGCGGAATGGCAGGGAGGATACAAAAGGCAGATGGAAATTTATCAGTGGCTTTTAAGGCAAAACGGATTTAAAGTTTCCAATACAGGTTACTTTGTATATGTAAACGGCAGAAAAGATCTGGAAGCGTTTGACGGCAAGCTTGAATTTTATGTGGATATTATCCCGTATTCCGGTTCCGATGAATGGGTGGGAATTGCGCTGACAGAAGCTCGCGGATGTTTAGAAAGTAATACCCCGCCTCCGGTATCGGAAAACTGCGATTATTGCAATTATAGAGAAGCGGCGAATGCCGTGTTGAAAAACTTATAAGTTATGGGTTATTTATACGCTTTCGCGTCATCAATTTTTATAGCCGTTGCCAATATTTCGGCAAAAGAAGCTTTGCGCCATGAACACAGCATGGAGTTTTCCGTATTCGCCGGAGTAATCGCGTTTTTCATAATGCTTCCGTTCGCGCCATGGGTGGATTTCGGTATCAATTATTATTACTTGGGCATAATATATTTTTCCTCGGCATTCGCCGCTTTCGGATTTTTCTTTTTTTCGCGCGCGCTTAGACATATGGATGTTTCCGTTGTGATACCTTTGGCGAATATCAGCATCATATTTACCGCTGTGTTCGGGATAATCGTACTCGGCGAGTGGCTAAGCTTGCCTAAATTTTTCGGCATTGGGCTTATCGTCATCGGCGCGTATCTAATGGAAATTAACCATGGCCATTTGGACTGGATTTATCCTTTTCGAGAATTTTATCACTCCAGATATCTTCATTATCTGTTTTTCGGGTCTGTCGCGATATCTGTCGCGGCTATTTTTGACAGAGTAGCCCTAAAAGAAGTGGATGTTATAAGTTTTATGTTTTTCAGCCATGTTTTTCTGGCGGCGAACTGTCTTTTGATTTATATATTTTTGCATAAAGAACCCGTTCGCAAAGCGATTGAAGAGGCGAAAAGTTCGCTTGGTTGGGCGCTATCTTTCTCCGTATCTCGGCTGATAAGCGCTTTTTTGTTCGCTTACGCGATTTCACTGATTTATGTCAGTCTCGCTTACGCGTTGAAAAGAATGTCCACGCTGGTTTCCGTTTTTTTGGCAGGGAGAATTTTCAATGAAAAGCATATTGAATGGAAAATATTCGCCTCGCTT
>CAYIVQ010000062.1:0-3846 GCA_964366905.1 uncultured Candidatus Saccharibacteria bacterium | reverse complement strand
GGAAAATAATCAATGCCTTCCTTCGGTGATCTGCCCATCACGGCGGTCGCCAGCACTACTGTGTCGCCCAATTGAGCAAACACCGAACCATTTGCCTGGCCGGCCATATCGCTTTTTTTAATTATTAGAGTTTTACCGTCCAGCTTCAAAGAAAATTCTTTGATTTCCATTCTAAAACAGCTTCGTTAGCTTTCAGCTTCGTTAGCTTATAGAGCAGAGGTTTAAGATGTAGGATTTGAAATCTAAGAATTGGTTTTTCTTAAATCTTAAATCTTAAATCTCAGGAGTGCGGGATTCGAACAGAATCAATTTAGCGGAGCGAACTCCGACAAGATTCGAGGCGCGAGGAGCGATGCGTACCCAATGGTACGTGAGCGACAAGCAACGAAGAAGCTTGTCGGAGTTCGCCCGCCTGAAGGGAAGCTTTAAAAATGGCTGATTTCCGCGTTACTCCTCCTCAATGTAGGATAGACTACATTTTCGTTGTCGCGCCTTGAAATCATCTCATTTTAAAGCTTCTAAAGTTGATTTTGTTCGAATCCCGCACTCCCTATCATTCTGTCATGAACTAATCAAACTGATTATCTAATAAGCCGCTATTTATGTTTTTAAATGAGTATTTCTTTTTAAATAATCTTGTTGTAGCGAGGTTTAAAATTACCGAGTGAAAATCAAAAAGATAGGAAAATGTCATTGTCTGAATCCCGATTGAGCGCCGATCTGGACGCGAATGAGGTTGAGTTTGATATTTTCCGTTAAGTCTTTTTGATTTGAACGAAGATAATTTCTCCCGAGCGCAAACGATTATTTAAAAAGAAATACTCATCCATTATTTTTTAATTAAAAATCTCGGCGAACCGCATAAATCCACAAAATCATCGGCCGCTTCTTTTACTTTCGCGGAAGCGCTTCTGGAAAAAGTGACCACTTCCACCTGCTTGCCCATGCTTTGCAATTGCTCTATTAAAGGCATAAAGTCTCCGTCTCCGGAACAAAGCACAACCGCGTCAAGCGATGGCGCGAGACGCAAAGCGTCAACCGCGATGCCAACGTCCCAGTCGGCTTTCTTCAAGCCGCCGAAAAACACCTGCAATTCTTTTTCTTTTGTTTCTATGCCAAGCTTGGTCAACGCTTCAAAAAAACTTTTCTCTTCGCCGGATTCAGTGCTGATAACATAGGCGATCGCCCTCACAAGCTGTCTGCCGGCTACCGCGCTTTTCATCACCTCTCTGAAATTGACTCTGGCATTGTAAAGGTGCCTTGCGGAATGATACAAGTTTTGCACATCTATAAATATGCCGACTCGTTGGCTTTTATGTTTTATGACAGGCATTGCTTATTTTCTTAACCCGAGTTTTTTCACTATCGTGTGATATCTCTTTTCGTCTGTCTGACCCAAGTAATCCAAGAGTTTTTTTCTTTTTGACACCATCTTTAAAAGACCTCTGCGAGAGTGGTTGTCTTTTGGATGAGTCTTAAGATGACCGCTCAAACTGCCTATTTCTTCCGAGAGCAGAGCGATTTGCACCTCCGATGAGCCGGTGTCTGTGTCATGAGTCTTATAAGTTTTAGCGATTTTAGCTTTGGCTTCTTTTTTCAACATTGGTTTTAACGCGAGTGATAAATATTTATTAATAGTTTAAATAGTTTGATTATCATATCATAACATCAAAAAAATTGCAACTCCTCCGACTTACGGCTATACTACAAGATATGAATCGATACATAAACGACTTTCTTGAACATCTTGAAATAGAAAAGAACCGATCGGCGAAAACTTTGGAAAATTACGGCAGATACCTGCGTCATTTTACCGTTTTCGCAAAAATAAAAAGCCCTGAAGAGATTAGCGAGGAATTAGTCAGGCGTTATCGGATTTTTTTGAATAGGGTAACATACGCCGAGGGCGAGCTGTTGAAAAAAAATACGCAAAATTACTATCTGATCGCTTTGCGGTCTTTTCTGAAATTCTTGGCAAAAAGAAATATCAAGTCGCTCAACGCCGAAAAAATAGAGCTCGGCAAGGCTCCGCCGCGAGAATTGGAATTTTTAACCTCTCAAGAACTGGAACGGCTGTTGGCAGCGCCTTTCGAAACGCGCTTGAAAAATCAAGACGAACTTTCCCGGCTGCGCGACAAAACAATTCTTGAAGTTTTATTCTCAACTGGACTGCGCGTGTCCGAGCTCTGCTCGCTTAATATAGAAAATATAAATCTGGACAAGGGAGAATTCGCCGCGCTTGGCAAAGGGAAAAAATGGCGAGTGGTTTTTTTATCCGACTCGGCGAAAGACGCGATAAAAAAATATTTAAAAGAGCGCGCGGATACGGAAGAAGCACTTTTTATACGGCACGATGTCGATCCGGCGAAAAAATCCGGATTACGACTGACTCCGCGGTCGGTTGAAAGACTGGTTCAAAAATACGCGGTTGTTGCCGGAGTGGTTAAAAAAGTTACTCCCCACAAACTGCGCCATTCATTCGCTACCGACCTTTTACAAAACGGCGCTGATATTCGGGCGGTGCAATCAATGCTCGGCCATTCCAGCATCACAACCACCCAAATTTATACGCACTATACGGACCAGAAGTTAAAAGAAGTTCACAGTAAATTTCATCATAGAAAAAGTTGAAAATTTATTTTAGTCCAAACCTCTCCTCTATCTTATTATATCCTTTCATATCAAAATCAGTGACTTGATTAGCCGCGCTGTCGTCTATCTGGAAAGCGGAGCGCACCCCATAAGCTATAAACGATATTGCCGAAAGCACCGCGTAAGCATATACAGCCAGCATCAAAATAGAAACAACTCCGTATTTGTTTTTCTTGAAAAACTCCTTCCAATTCATCTCCTTAATTTTTTGCAAATTTATTTTCATTATTTTTTAAAATGAATAATTATTGGCGGATAGATAGGGCTTACGCGTTTGCCCAAGTTCGAGGCAAAATCGAGGCTTGAGACGAGGCGTACTGATGTACGGCGAGTCTCAAACGCAGATTTTAACGAAGAAATTGGACAAACCCTTGTGGCTCAAACAGGTAGTGTACTCTTATATTGACTGAGCATTCTATTTGAGCGCGTAAGTCCTATCAAATTAGTCTTTCCTTAAATATATAATACCCGATATCTTGGCAGTCAATTGACTGTCCTGCCCGTCCGTAAACGCCAATGACATACTTTTTATTGTTATAAGATAGCTGGCCTTGTCCAGCTTTTGCAGGAAATCAAGCAGAGTTGCTTTTGTTCCGGTGATATCCGCCGAAAAATCAAATGTCCCTACTGTTGATTCCGGATTGAAGCTCGGCGAAGAGCCGGTTCTTACCGAAATAATAACATTGCTTTTCGCTCCTATAGCGCTCAAATATTCTATAACCTCGGACGCATTATCCCATGTCGGCAGAAGCGCCTCAAGTTTGGCGATTCTCTCACCCGCTTGCGCGCTGTTAGTTTTGAGCTGATTGGCGACTTCCTGTCTTTTGCTGAACATATTAAAATCATTGCGTTCCCCGGATATATCCTGGACCTTGTTGTCAATTTTGCGCGAGAGAAAAACAATAACTAAAACAGCTGTGGCAATAATAGCCAGCGACACTCCCGCCAATCTTACTCCTTCTTTTATTGTTTCAATTTTGCGTTTTGTCATTCTTTTATTGGCAGCCGTCGCTTGCAATCATTTCTGTAATCTCAACGGAAGCGCAGCCTTTCATTAATTATATTTTTAATAAAAGGGCGTGAGCGGATGAAGAAATGATTGCAAGCGATGGCTGATTAAGCGCTCATAAAAACATATGTTTCTCAATTCAAATTTCTTTCAATTTAAAACTGATATTCATATTTATATTCTCT
>CAYIVQ010000061.1:0-3918 GCA_964366905.1 uncultured Candidatus Saccharibacteria bacterium | reverse complement strand
GTTTATCAAAAACACAGCTCCCTGCTAACTCGCAAGAGGATGTATAGGGGGTGACACCTGTCCAGTGCTGGAACGTTAACGGCGGATGTCAATGTTGTAGCAATACAGTGTTGGCTATTGCCCGAAGCGCCAGTGAACGACAGCGATAACTATAATCGTTCTAAGGTAGCGAAATTCCTTGTCAGGTAATTGAATTGCCTGTTCCAGTGGCAACACTGGAAATAAATCCGGCTAATAACGGTGAAGTCTTCCTCGGAGCCACGCATCAAGGGCGGGGCGCTGATGAAAAGATGATACCGTGGGAAGCTTTGCATCGCGCAAAGCCCCGTAACGACTGGAGTCACCGCCAACTGGTGGTGACAAAGATAGTTTTTCATATTAAAATAAAAGATATGAAAAACTATAATACGCCGGCGCTGAAGAGAGAGTTGGGAAACTATATATCTGGATATGTAGATGGCGAAGGATGTTTCAGCGTTTCTTTTTCTCAAAGAAAGAAATTAAAAATTGGGTGGGAGGTAAAGCCAAGCTTTGCTGTTGGTCAGAATTATGATCGGCGGGAAGTTTTGGACTTAATGATGGAATATTTTAATTGTGGATTTATGCGTAGAGATTACGCGGATAAAACATTAAAATATGAGATCAGAAGCCTCTATGAATTGCTTGAAAAAGTAATTCCTCATTTCATGAAATTTCCTCTCAAATCTTCAAAACAAAAAGATTTTCTTCTTTTTGCGGAGATTTGCGAAAGAATGAAACAAAGAGAACATCTCGTTATTGAAGGCTTCAGAAAAATAGTCAAACTCGCGTATCAGATGAATGGTTCCGGTAAGCGGAAGCATTCGCAAGCTGATATGCTAAAATCTCATCAGATGAAGATATAGTCTGTGCCTTTATGAAAATAAAGGGATTACATGAAGTTCTGACGCGCACGAATGGTGTAACGACTGGGGGACTGTCTCAACGATTCGCTCGGTGAAATTACAGTGAGGGTGAAGATGCCCTCTTCCTACAGCTAGACGAAAAGACCCCGGGAGCTTTACTGTCTCTTGTTATTGTGATGCGATGTTGGATGCGTAGCGTAGGCGGTAGACTTTGAAGCCTTGATTTCGGTCAGGGTGGAGTCGTCAATGAAACACCGCTCTTTCAATGTTGTATTACTAACCTGTCCGGCAAAACCGGACGGGAACAGTGGCTGGTGGACAGTTTTAGTGGGGCGCTAGCCTCCTAAATGGTAACGGAGGCGTTCATAAGGTCGGCTAGGTCCGGATGGAAATCGGACTGATAGCGTAAAGGCAAAAGCCGGCTTTACTGCAAGGCGGACATGCCGCGCAGTTGCGAAAGCAGGACTTAGTGAACCGACGCTACATCATAGAATGGGCGGAGATTATCGAATAAAAGCTACCCCGGGGATAACAGGCTGGTAGTGCCCAAGAGTTCATATCGACGGCACGGTTCGGCACCTTAACATTATCGGGGTGCCATATCAGAAATGGTATACAGCCATTTTATTAATCAAGTATAGGAGCTTGGTTAGTAAAAGAAAAAATTGGCTTATAACGGTGGACTCCATAATAAAATTCATGATAGGATTATATTATGGGTAATACCGTGGGAAGTTTAACAAAGCTTGAACGACAAATTATTGTTGGCTCGCTTTTGGGTGACGGGTATATGAGAATTATACCCGCCAGATCCGATGCTTTTTTAGAAATTAATCATTCTATAAAAGCAAAGGAATATGTTGATTATAAATTTGATTCTTTAAAGAGACTCTGTAAATCAGCTCCCAAAGAACGAGTAACAAATGAAGGTCGTATTGCCTATCGATTTTTTACCAGACAATATAAAGTTTTAACGGATCTTCATAATCAATTTTATCGATATGGGAAGAAGAAAATTCCCATTGATTTAGTGATTGATCCGGTCTTGCTTGCTGTTTGGTATATGGATGACGGAAGTAGATCTCGTGATCGAGATGTGTATTTAAATACGCAACAATTTTCGATTGCTGATCAAAAGAAACTGCTGTATTGTTTGAGATCGCTTGATATAAGAGCGAGAATGAACAAAGATAAACAGTATTTTCGGATACGGATCATGAAAGAAAGCATCGCTACTTTCATGAAGATTATTGCTCCGTACGTTATTGATTCGATGAAATACAAGCTTGTGATAACCCCGTAGAGACTGCACGTACATTTTATGTATGTCGAGTATTTCAAATAAGAAATACTAATACGCCAACTCCTCATCATGGTTGATTGCCATGAACGGATGAAGATATAGTCCATACCGCTAGTAATAGCGGAATAATATACGATGTCGGCTCGTCGCATCCTGGGGGTGGAGAAGCTCCCAAGGGTTTGGCTGTTCGCCAATTAAAGCGGCACGTGAGCTGGGTTCAGACCGTCGTGAGACAGGTTGGTCTCCTATCTGCTGTAGGCGTAGAAACTTGAGGGGAGTTCTTTCTAGTACGAGAGGACCGAAAGGAACGGACCTCTGGTGTGCCAGCTGTCCTGCCAAGGGCATCGCTGGGTAGCTATGTTCGGAAGTGATAAGAGCTGAAAGCATCTAAGCTCGAAGCACATCCCAAGATTAGGTTTCATGTTCCGATTTATCGGGACGCAGGTTCGTGGAAGATGACCACGTTGATAGGTTGTAGCTGTAAGCGCCGTAAGGTGTTCAGGCGAGCAATACTAATAAACCGACCCGCGAAAACTTAAAAGCAAACGAGATGATTTCCCTTACATATAGAAGATATCAAAGGCTTTATTTGCCGGTATTTTACTCAAATGTGCACCACCTCTTCCCATTCCGAACAGAGAAGTGAAAGTGTTTGAGACCGATGATACTTGACTCTTGTAGTCTGGAAAAGTAGGCTTATGCCGGCATATAAAGCTTTTGGTACTTTGAATTACGAAATGATATTTTTTGTATAGGGCAGGCTATGGGCTCATTAATGTATAGCTCTCCTGAAAGTTTCTACATTTAGATGTGAGCCATATTGTAAAATTCACCAGATGAGCCCCAACCTACCCGACACATCTAAATGTAGAAACTTTCAGGAGAGCTTTAAAAATTGGTGACAAAAAATATCATTTCGTAATTCAAAGTTTGGTATCAATAAACCTCCATTTAATGGAGGTTTTTGTATATACAAGAATACAAAGATTTGGTAAAATATATCAATATGTTATCTTATTCTTTCAAAAAACAATTTATTTTTGGCGCTTTATTTTTGGTAATTGCCACGGCAGTTATAAGTTTTTCTTATTATTTTCTCAAACCGGAGCCGAGTTGTTTTGACGGTATTTTAAATCAAAGCGAGGTAAAAATGGATTGTGGCGGCTCATGCCAGGCATGTAAGCTGGAAATTAAAATACAAGATCTGGAAATTATTTCATTTAATTCATTTTTCTTAGGCAATGGCAAATATGACGCGATGGCCCAAGTGAAAAATTTAAATCCGGCGCATGGAGCAAAATTATTCAATTATCGGTTTAAGTTTTATAATTCGGCCAAAGAACAGATAGCGGAAAAATCCGGCACGGAATACATTTTAGCGAATCAGACGAAATATATTATAGAAAGCAATATTGACGCGCCGGAAGAAGCGGCGTTTACGGATTTCAGCATAGATCATTTTTCCGTGGAGTGGGTTGAGCAAAGCGAAGCTCTTATCGCTTTGCCGGTTTTTTCCAAAAAATACGAGGTAGTGTCCGAAAAAGGCATTGAGTTCGCGCAAGTTGTCGGCACAGTAAACAATCCAGCTTCTTCTTATGGATTTGCCGAAGTTGATGTGCATATTATTTTAGTTGACGCTGATAAAAAACCGATTGCCGCGGGCAAAACAACAGTGAATAATCTGCGTTCCGGAGAAAATCGTCTCTTTACGATAATTTTTTCAAAGGATAC
>CAYIVQ010000060.1:0-4075 GCA_964366905.1 uncultured Candidatus Saccharibacteria bacterium | reverse complement strand
GTTTTTTCGGCGATGGCGCCCATAGAAGGGTCGGATACAGTGAGCGTATAACTTGTCGTGCTGGCGATAGATTGGGTGGTTACCGCGTTACCTCTAATAGTAAGAAGATATTTGTCGGCAGGAGTGATATTGCTATTTATATTTGTGGCTATATTCACTAAAGTAGAACAATTAGGCGCGCAAACTCCGCTTGAATAGGCGGCTTGCGTATAATCCGGCAATCCGCTTATAGAAAACTCAACATTTTCCGGATTTGACGCGTCAACCACCGTAGCGGTTACGATAAGATTAATGGATGAACCTTGGTCTACGATGCCGCTGGTTGGGGAAACAGACACGGAAAAAGAGAAGGCGAGAGCGGATGGAGCCACAGCAAGCACTCCTGTTGCTATTGCGATGGAGAGGAGAAGGTATTTTGCGAGTTTTGATAATGGGGGCATTTAATTTTCAATTACCAATTTACAATTTTCAATCAATTTACAATTTTTTAATCCTCGAGTTGTTTTTTAGCGCAACTCCTTCTGATTTTACCAAATATAAGATTTAATTCATGCGCTTCTTTCCATAATTCCCTTGCCTGATCTTTCAGCTCTGGCTCGGAAGTAACCACCATACGAAGCCAGTATTTTGTTTCCTTTGATTCTTTCTTGGATATGCTTATTTTATGCGAAAAATCTTTTTTAGATTCTGCTTCGGTAGCTTCACAGTAATTTGCTCCGATTGATGTTGCCGACCGCGACAATTGGTTTATCAAATTAAAATTTTCAGCAGTTTTTGGGATTCTTTTAGTAAACTTAATTGCTTTTTCGCCGAATACCGCTGTTCTTTCTTCTAAATCATAATTTAAGCCGTTTTTGTTATCCATTTAAAAATTAAAATTCGGATTTTAATAATTGATTGAAAATTGAAAATTTGAGCATTGAAAATTATATTTGAAATAATTATACCCTTTTTCCAATTTATCAACAATACATTTTGTGGAAAAAGAAAAATATTAGTGGTATAATAAATAAACAAATGGAAACAATTATCACTAAGCTTAAAAAGAAGACGATTCCGATTTTTAAAAAGTCCGGCGTGATGCGTTCGGCTGTGTTCGGCTCGGTGGCAAGAGGAGAGGCGAAAAAAAACAGCGACATAGATTTTTTAGTTGAGTTTGAAGGGAAAAAAACGTTATTTGATCTTGCTGGTCTGAAAATCACGCTTGAAGACGCGCTAAAAAAAAGGTGGATATCGTAACTTATAATTCTTTGCACCCGCTTTTAAGAGATTATATATTAAAAGACCAAAAAGTTATTTATGAAAAAAACGCGGATATATTCGTTCGGCACATACTAGACAGTGTTGAACAAATAGAGGAGTACACAAAAAGGCTTTCTTAAAACAAATGCTGAAAATAACTAAAAGTTTATCATGAAATTGCTACAGCTTTTTACTGCCATTTTTAACTTTCTAAACCCGGTTATTTAGCGAAGTTATATCAAAATGAATAAAAAATATAAAAAAAATAAAAGTGGAGCGATTACGCGAAGATTAGTGAATGTATTTTTGCTATTTCGTTATTCTAAAATGACTGACAAGCAAAAAAATAAACTAAACGCGGAAAACATCCCGGAACTGGTTTTTTATACAACAAAAATTGAAGAACCATGGGTTACAAGAAATGATGTGCAAATGGCATTAAAGAAATTAAAAAAATAAAATTTTATGTTTGTGTTAAAAAAATCCGCGACAAAGCCAAAAGGAGCGACTAGCTTCAGAGATACGAAGTTTGGAATTTTGCCACGCCGGGAACTTATTAAACTGGAGACTCAAGGAGTTTATCGCGGTTTCAAGCATATTATAGCTATTTCAAAAAAACGCGATATTGGAATTACACCAGAGTTAATAATGGAATTACATAAAAAATCGTTTGGCTGGATTTTCCCGAAGTGGGCTGGAAAATTCAGGAAGATTAATGTTGAGTTTTCAGGCAAAGAAGCGCCTCAATTTTTTGATGTTCCTATGTTGGTTAAAAATTTATGCGGAGATCTTAAGGAAAGATTACGGCATATCTCTCTAAAAGATCAGCCGGAAAAATTTCTCAATGAAACAATTTCTCTTATTTCTTGGTTCCAGCATCGCTTTGTTTGGATACACCCATTTAATGATTATAATGGCAGAACAGCTCGGCTACTTTCAAGTTTTTTATTATTAAAACTTGGCTTACCGATCATTGAAATACGCATTAACACTAAAAGAAGCAGAGACAACTACATCCGCGCTATGCAAGCAGCGGATGGCGGAGATTATGCCGCGCTTGAAGAAATGATAGCTGAGGCATTGAATGCGGCGCTGATAAAGGGATTACAGAAGTGATAAATTTTTATGAATTCTTCTTTTTATAAATTTATTCCCGTATTAGTTCTTACCGGATTTATTTTTTTCGGTTTGGATCAAGTAAAGGCTATCAACATCACCGGCAGTTGGGCACAAATTGGTATGCTTGACTTGGTCGCTATTTTTGCTATAATTAAATTATTAACTCCCCCCGCGCTTACTTCGGTAGGTGCGGGGTTTTTTGTTGTTTTGAATTGAAATGAAAGAACGAATTTTTATTATTATTGACGGCAGTAATTTTTACCACCGGCTAAAGGAAATCGGTTTAGTTGGATTATTGAATTTTGATTATAAAAAACTTACTCAATTTTTATTAGGCAAAAGGACGTTGATTACGAATAATTACTATATTGGAGCCATCAGGGAAGAATCAGGAAATTTAAAAAGCAAGAAACTTATGATCAATCAACAAAAATTGATCAGCAAATTAAAGAATTGCGGCTGGCAAATAAGTTTTGGCCATATGTTAAAAACAGATGGTTATCATGAAAAGGGTGTTGATGTTTTGATGGCGGTTGATTTGCTTGTTGGCGCGTATGAAAACCTATATGATACAGCTATACTCGTGAGTTCTGATACCGATTTGATTCCGGCGCTTGCTAAAGTTCGCGCGATGGGAAAGAAAGTGGAGTATATCGGTTTTAGCCATAAACCGTCTTATGGTTTGATTACTCATTCGGACATAAGAAGACTTTTAACCAAAGAAGATTTGGAACAATTTTTGTCTTAATCTCCATGATTTTCATAAACATCCGCATTTATTAAAAAATCCATTCTTGTTTTATCGTTGGCGGCTTTTTGCAGTATTTATTTTGTCGAAATTAGTGTAAAATATAAATATGAGGACACTTGCTTTTATAGACGCTTCCAATCTTTTTTATGGCGGAGAAAAGAGTTTGGGGTGGAAAATAGATTACCAAAAATTATTCCAATACTTGCGGCAAAAATATGGCGTGAGCAATGCTTTTTATTTTGGCGGGGTTGAAATACATGATTTCCAATATGATTATCAAAAAGAGGACACGGTGCCAATTAAAGATTTAGAAAAAAATCTTATTGGTTTGGCGGTGAATAAAGAACAAGTTTTGAATGAAGCAGAATTGACTCTTGTCGGCAGGCATCTGCGAAGAGTCAGATTCTATATAAAGCTTGAACTATTCGGTTACAAATTATTTTTAAAACCGGTGAAGTTATATGAACAAGAAGATGGTTCAACGAGAAGAAAGGCCAATTGCGATGTAGATATGGCTTTTCATCTTATGAAAGAAAAAGACAATTTTGATAGAGTAATAATTTTATCCGGTGATGGTGATTTCTTGCCGGTACTTAAATATTTAAGAGACCAAGGCAAAGAAGTTATTATTTTAGCTCGCGGACCGAGAACAGCAAAAGAAATTCGGCAATTTGCGGGAGCTAATTTTCGGGATTTTGAATATTTAAAGTTCAGATTAAAAATGGAGGAAAAGTAAATGAGGCGGACTCATATAGAATCCGCCCCACGTTTAGTAGTTTCATTATAGCAAGCCGGTGGTTTTTGTCAATAGAAGCAATAACACTAATTTCCAATTTCCATGAATTTTTATAAGTATCAACATTTATTAAAAAAAGCTATTCCTGTTTTATCGTTGGCGGCTGTTTTTGCCGGATTTATTTTTTTCGGCCTGTCTCAAGTAAAGGCTGTCAATATTCCCGGTAG
>CAYIVQ010000059.1:2255-4267 GCA_964366905.1 uncultured Candidatus Saccharibacteria bacterium | reverse complement strand
GAAAGAACGCGGCGGCGGCATGCCGGGCATGGGGGGAATGGATTACTAGGAATACAATAAGCAAAAAACCGTCGTGTGTCATAATACGGCGGTTTTTTTGTTTGTTGTTTGCCTGATAATCAGGTAATATGTATTCATGAAGATCACATCTCTTGAAAATATTAAACTAAATGAACCGCTTGTTGGGTATAACACTTATCAAGTTGGCGGAGTGGCGAAATTTTTTGTTGAGGCCGACGATAAAGAAGCGGTTCAAAAAGCAATTTACGCGGCAGAATCTGATAGCGTGCCATGTATAATTTTAGGAGGAGGCACGAATGTTTTAATTTCCGATAAAGGTTTTGACGGTTTGGTTATTAAAGCAAAACACAATCAATTTAAAACATACGAAGATGATACTGTTTTTGCCGAGGCGGGCATGCCTATGGGTGCGTTTTTAAACAAGCTGGCGTTTCTCGGCCTTTCCGGACTTGAATGGGCGGCAGGGATTCCGGGAACATTGGGAGGAGCAATATTTGGCAATGCCGGGGCGTTAGGCGGAGAGATGGCAGATGCAGTAATGTCGATTGAAGTATTTGACTCGCAGACGCACGATATTAAAGAATATGGCAAAGATGCGTGTGATTTTGGTTATCGGCGTAGTTTGTTTAAAAATGAAAAACATCTTGTTATTTTGGGCGCGACATTAAAGTTAAGAAATGGGAGTCGGTCGGAAATTATGGCTAAAATGGCGGAAAGCATGAAATCAAGGGCGCGCCATCAGCCGTTGGCGTTTCGTTCAGCCGGTTGCGCTTTTAAAAATGTTGATTTGGCGGCTTCACAGGCGGCGCAACAATTGGTTGAAAATTCGGAAGAATTTCAAGAATTTAAAAACGCGAGATTTTTATCCGCCGGCATGCTGATAGACAAAGCCGGATTAAAAGGCTTAAAAACAGGAGGCGCGATGGTTTCTGAAAAGCATGGCAATTTTGTTTTAAATGCGGATGCCGCCAGCGCGGAAGATATTTTTTGGTTGATTCAAATTGTAAAAAATAAAGTTCTTGAAAAATACGGCGTTTTATTAGAGGAAGAAATCCGATATATCGGAGAATTCCCGCGAAGATAGCGGGGGAATATGTTATCCCTCGCTTTTGCTTCCTGCCCCTCACGATGTTTCGGGATGCTCAATGTTGTCATTGCTCGCTCCTCTCGCAAACAACATTGGCAGATCCTCGATTTTGTGCATTCGCTTACGCTCATACAAAATCGGGAGTTATCCACAGTTATTTTTATTCTTATTTGTTGTATAATGAGATTAACTGAAACAGTGTTTCTATATTAGCTCTTTATTAATTTCATCGCGATAAATAAAAGAGGGCAGTCGTCTCTTTGTTTGTCGTTTATTAAATTTAACGCGCGCTTGGCGCTTTGTTATTTCTTAAACTAGCAAGGCGTTAAGACAACAACTATGGCTGCAAAGAAAAAGAAAGCCGCTGCGAAGAAAAAAACATCTAAGAAAAGATAGTTTTTTCTCGCACTAAACAAAACCCCGCTTTAAGCGGGGTTTTGTTTTTTTAAGACTTACGCGTTTACCTCGAACTTGGGCAAAGGTTTACAAATAGGTCATTTTTAGATATTATACGAATAGAGGGGTGTGGGTTCCAAACAGAATCAACTTTAGAAGCTTTAAAATGGATGATTTCAAGGCGCGACGACGAAAATGTAGTCATCCTACATTGAGGAGGAGCAACGAAGAAATTAGCCATTTTAAAGCTTCCCCTTGGGCGGGTGAATTCCGGCAAGCTTCTTCGTTGCTCGTTGCTCACGTACCATTGGGTACGCATCGCTCCTCGCGCCTCAAATCTTGCCTGAATTCACTCCGCTAAATTGATTTTGTTTGGAACCCACACCCCATAATCATTAACCTCATTTTATATGAAAATCAACATAAAAGGGACTGGTTTGGAATTAACGCCGGCAATTACTCAATATATAGAAGAAAAAATCGGCTCGCTTGACAGATACGCTGAAAA
>CAYIVQ010000059.1:0-2155 GCA_964366905.1 uncultured Candidatus Saccharibacteria bacterium | reverse complement strand
CTGGTCAAACGCGCTCTCTCAATATCGCCGCTGGCGTGGTTCAGGAAAGAGAAGTAAGAATCAGGAATTACGAATCAAGAACAAAGCAATCAAAGTATTGTTGCTGTTGCCGCTGTTTGCCGTATTCTTGATTCATAATTCGTAATTCTATTCTATGTGGTTTTTTGATTCGCAATCTAAAATAATAAAAAAGCTTCAAGATAAAGTTTCAAAGATTAATGATCTGGAATCAAAGTTTTCGGCGTTGAGCGATGAGGAGTTGAAAAAACAGACCGATGTTTTGAAAGAAAGACTGATAAACGGCGAATCGCTTGATGATATTTTATCTGAAGCTTTCGCGCAAGTCAGAGAAGCGGCTAAAAGAGCTGTTGGTTTAAGGCACTATGATGTCCAGCTTATCGGCGGCATGGTTTTGCATCAAAGTAAAATTTCCGAGATGAAAACCGGAGAAGGGAAAACTCTTGTCGCCACCTTGCCGGCGTATCTTAACGCGCTTACCGGGAAAGGAGTCCATGTGGTAACCGTGAATGATTATTTGGCGCAAAGAGACGCGATTTGGATGGGGAAAATATATAACGCGCTTGGCTTGAGCGTTAGTTGTATCGTTCACGACGCGGCGTTTTTGTATGACCCTTCGCACAGCGGGCAAGACAAAGAGCTCGATGTGGTCGGCAATTTTAAGGTTTTTCATGAATTTTTAAGGCCGGTAACGAGAAGAGAGGCGTATTTTGCGGATATCACTTACGGCACTAACAATGAATTCGGTTTTGATTATTTACGCGACAATCTGGTTTTAAATGAAGAGGATATGGCGCAAAGAGAACATCATTTCGCCATTATTGACGAAGTTGACTCTATTTTAATAGATGAAGCCAGGACTCCGCTCATAATCTCAATGCCGGACGAGGAATCCGGCAAACTTTATCAGCAGTTCTCCCGCATCACTCCGCATTTAACGGAAAACGTTCATTATAATATCGATGAGAAATTGCGAGCAGTGACTTTAACGGAAGAAGGGGTAGTCAAAGTGGAGCAGATTTTGGGCGTTGATAATATTTATGACACCACCATCTTGGGAAGCTCCGGAATCCGTTATTTGCATCATCTGGAACAGGCACTCAAAGCGCAATTTTTGTTCAAGCGGGACAAAGATTATATAGTCAAAGACAACGAGGTGATTATAGTGGATGAATTTACCGGTCGCTTGATGCCCGGCAGAAGATATTCCGAAGGATTGCATCAAGCGCTTGAGGCAAAGGAGAGAGTGATTGTGCAGAAAGAATCGCGTACTCTGGCTTCCATCACTTTCCAGAATTATTTTCGCATGTATCAGAAGCTTGCCGGCATGACAGGCACCGCTTCCACTTCAGCGGAAGAGTTTTCAAAAGTATATAATCTGGATGTTGTTCAAATCCCGACGAATAAGCCGAATATCCGCAAAGATTTGCCGGATATGATTTTTATGACGGAACGCGGCAAGTTCAAAGCGGTGGCGGAAGAAATTAGAGAACGGCACAAACTCGGTCAGCCGGTTTTAGTCGGCACGGTTTCCATAGAAAAAAATGAACATTTATCCGCTTTACTCAAGCGTGAAGGCGTGCCGCATCAGCTTTTAAACGCAAAAAATCATGAAATGGAAGCGGAAATCATCGCTCAAGCAGGTAAGTTCGGCGGAGTAACGGTCGCGACCAATATGGCAGGCCGTGGCGTGGATATTATCTTAGGTGGCAATCCGCCAAGCGAGGAAGAAACTGGAAAAGTGCGCGAGCTTGGCGGATTGTTTGTTATTGGCACGGAGCGCCACGAAGCGCGCCGGATTGACAATCAATTGCGAGGCAGAGGCGGCAGGCAGGGAGATCCCGGGGCCACTCAATTTTTTGTCTCCTTGGAAGACGATTTAATGAGAGTTTTTGGCGGAGAGAAAATCAAGCGGATAATGGATACATTAAAACTGCCGGAAGATCAGCCGATAAAAAATCCTATTATTTCCAAATCCATTGAGTCGGCGCAGACGAAAATTGAAGGTCATTATTTTGACGCGCGAAAACACGTGCTGGAATACGACGAAGTGATGAATAAACAGCGGCAAGTTATATATAAATTGCGGCGCGAGATTGTGAAAGGAGACGGCTTGAAAGAGAAAATACTTAATTCA
>CAYIVQ010000058.1:0-4393 GCA_964366905.1 uncultured Candidatus Saccharibacteria bacterium | reverse complement strand
TGATTAAAAAAGAAGACAGAGAAAACGATGAAGAAAAGTATCTGGAAACTTCCGTCGGGCGCATAATTTTCAATTGGGCTTTTAAGGGTAAGAAATTCATAAATCGGGAATTAGCCATGAAAGATCTTGAGGCTTTAGTCGGAGAGATGATTGATGAATATGGTTTTGAAGCGTCTCATGAAATGTTGGATACGATAAAAAAATTAGGGTTTGACTACGCGTCTCGCTCGGGTATTTCATGGGGGTTGGATGACTTGAGAGTTCCTGAAGAAAAACATGAAATAATCTCGGCGTCTGAAAAAGAAGTTGCCGTTATTTATGAGCAATATCAAAACGGGCTTTTGACCGAAGAGGAAAGATATCGCCGCGCGGTGGAAATTTGGAACAGAGCAAAGATCGCGGTCGGCAAGAAAGTGCCCGGAGCGTTGGAAAAATACACTTCTGTTTATTCTATTTTGAAATCAAGAGCGAGAGGTTCCGAAGCTCAATTGGTGCAGATGGCAGGCATGAAGGGTCCTGTTGTGAATCCGGCCGGCGACGTCATTGAACTGCCGATCAAGAATTCTTACAAAGAAGGACTGAATATGTTGGAATATTTCATTTCCACTCATGGCGCCAGAAAAGGTCTCGCGGATACCGCTTTGAGAACGGCATCAGCCGGTTATCTGACCAGAAAATTGGTTGATGTGGCGCAAGACATTATTATCAAATCGGAAGATTGCCATGATATTAAGGGAACAGAAATTTTCCGGGCTGATGCCGACGCTATAAACCAGAATTTCGCGCTCAAAGTTTTTGGCCGATGCGCGTTGGAAGATGTCGTTGACGGTAAAGAAATGATAGTCAAAGGGGGAGAAATAATCACGAAACAAATAGCGCGTCTCATCGCCGACAAAAAACATATCAAATCGGTCAAAGTCAGATCGGCAATGTCTTGCAAGTCTGACGGTGGCATCTGCCAAAAATGCTACGGATATGATCTCGGAGTGAATTCATTGGTCAAACTCGGATCTCCTGTCGGCGTGGTCGCCGCTCAGGCGATCGGCGAGCCGGGCACGCAGCTTACCATGCGTACCTTCCATATCGGAGGAGTTGCCGGCGGCGGCGATATTACATTGGGTCTGCCGAGAGTGGAAGAAATTTTTGAAGCCCGATCTCCAAAGGGCAAAGCTTTGCTTTCCGAAACAGACGGCAAAGTTGTGGAAGTAACAGACAACGGCAAGATGAAGGTTATCAAAGTGGAAGTCAGCGACGAAACATTTGAACCGGAAAAAGAAAAATCCGAACAAAAGAAAGAAAAAGAATTAAAGGAATATTATCTGCCGTCTTTCTCTATTCTTTGGGTGGCAAAAGACGATTTAGTCACCAAAGGCATGCAGCTTTCCGAAGGGCACTTGGATCTTGACGAGCTGTTCCGATTCGCGACCATAAGCGATGTGCAGAGATATGTGGTATCCGAAGTGCAAAAAATTTATATTTCTGAAGGGGCGACAATTTCCGATAAACACATTGAAGTTATTGTGCGAAAAATGTTTTCCAGAATCAAGGTTAAAGATCCCGGAGACACCGACATGGTAAGAGGCGATATGATGGAAAAAGGAATCTTTAAATCTATCAATAGAGGATTGTCGGAAGACAAAAAGAAAGCAACCGCGTCCCAAGTTCTTCTCGGTATTACAAAAATCGCGCTTTCAACAGAATCATTCCTTTCCGCCGCGTCGTTTCAGGAAACTACCCGAGTTCTTATCGACGCCTCAATTTTAGGTAAAGTGGATTATCTCAAAGGATTAAAAGAAAATGTGATCATCGGGAAACTCATTCCTGCAGGAACAGGATTCAAGCAATAATCCTAGGCCCATTTCTTTGCTGGCTTTTTAGATTATTTTCTGGTAATATTCCAGTTATTACTATTAATGATATCTAATAGCTTATGAACTATCTCTTTATCGTTATAATTTTAGCTCTTTTGGCGGCTGTGGCGTTTGGGAAAATATCTTTGATTTTAGGGTTGCCGGCTATATTGATAGCGGCGGCGTTTTGGCTGGTTTCCGTATATAATCAATTCATCCAGCTCAAAAACAGAGTCAAAGAAGCATGGTCCGACATTGAAGTGCAGATGAAACGAAGATATGATTTAATACCGAATTTAATGGAAACGGTGAAAGGATACGCGGCGCACGAAAAAGGAGTATTTGAAAAAGTTACCGAAGCAAGAACAAGAGCAATGGGCGCGCAAACTTTGGGGGATCACGCGGCGGCTGAAAATATGCTTACAGGGGCATTGAAATCGTTGTTTGCGGTATCGGAAAACTATCCTGACTTGAAGGCTAACCAGAATTTTTTGGAATTGCAAAGAGAGCTGACAGACGCGGAAGATAAAATCCAAGCCGCCCGCCGATTTTACAACGGCAATGTCCGCGACATGAATACTCTCATTGAATCTTTCCCGTCAAATATTGTCGCCGGGGCTTTCGGCTTCAAGCAATCGGAATTCTTTGAACTCGAAGAAAGCGAATCAGCGGCGAAACAACCCGTTAAAGTCAGCTTTTAGTTTATAGCTGTTAGCTTTTAGAGATGACTATCTACACTCATCAATCCGCTAACATCCGCAAAACTTGGATTTTGATGTCCGGGTTTTTGGTGTTTGTGATTTTAGTCGGCTGGGTGTTTTCGCAAGCGTTACAAGACTCATCTATTTTATACATAGCTGTTGTTTTCGCGCTGATTATGAATCTTGTCAGTTATTGGTATTCCGATAAACTGGTGTTAATGATGACAGGTGCGCGCGAAGTCCAAAAAATGGACGCGCCGGAGCTTTATCGCATAGTGGAGAACCTGGCAATTACGGCCGGATTGCCAACGCCGAAAGTTTATATCATTGAAGATCCGGCGCCAAACGCTTTCGCCACCGGCAGAGACGAAAGTCACGCGGTTGTGGCGGTTACCACTGGCATTTTAAGCCGGCTTGATAAAATGGAATTAGAGGGAGTGATTGCTCATGAGCTTTCGCATATCGGCAACAAAGATATGCTGGTTTCCACCGTGGCGGTAATTTTAGTGGGGCTTATCGCTATGCTTTCTGATCTATTTTTGCGTATGCACTGGTTTGGCGGCGGAAGAAAGAGAGAAGGAGGAGGCGATGGCCGCGCGCAGGCTATTTTTATGCTTATTGGCATCGCGCTCGCGATTCTTGCCCCGTTGATTGCCACTTTAATGCGGCTCGCGATTTCCCGCAAAAGAGAATTTCTGGCAGACGCTTCCGGCGCTCTGCTGACGCGCCATCCGGAAGGGCTTTCTTCCGCGCTTGTTAAGATTTCCCAGTATCCTGGCGAGATGCGCGCGGCCAATCATGCCACCGCCCATCTTTTCATCGCCAATCCATTTCGCGCCAAAGACGGCGTCGGGTTTATGACAAAACTTTTTATGACTCACCCGCCGATAGAAGAACGGGTGAAAGCATTAAAAGAGATGAATGTATAATTATTTTGAATTGCGAGATTGTTTTTTTTGTGTCATTCTGATCCGCCAGCTGGCGGAGAAGAATCTATAAAAATTCTCTCGTGATTATTTAAAAATATGGGACACTCGGAAGATTTAGAGAAAAATATTCAATTTGAAAATGAGCCGGATAAGCCAAGAACTGATTTGGCGGATCAGGCGGTTTTTGAAGCGCAGGAAAGAATCAAGGCGGAACTAAAAGCGGCTCAAGAAAAATCAACAGACGAATATTTCACAAAAATCAAAATAGACGAGGTCAACGATAATGTTTTAATTATGTTGAATGAATTGACAAAGCGGTTTAACGGCGAGCCTTTTTCGGAAGAAGCCATAAACATAGTTAAGGAATTTTACTATCAAGATAATGCATTGTTGGAAGGCGACAAGAGTTATGATCCCGTCAGGCCAGAAGGCGATGAAAAGGAATTCTTCATAAATCAAATGATGAAATATCCCGATGCATTCCGCCAATATATTTTTAAAAATGGCAAGCAAGAAGATCAACCAACCATTGAATCTCAAATTTAAATAAAACTATTTTTTCTTTTTGGAGAGGTCGCATAGTGGCCTAGTGCGCTTGATTGTTCCCTGTTTGTCCAAGAGCGAAGCGATTGGCGCACAAACAGCAATCCCGACATTCATATTTTCTTTTGCGCGGAGGAGTCGCATAGAGGCCTAGTGCGCTCGCTTGGAAAGCGGGTATACCTTTACTGGTATCGCGAGTTCGAATCTCGCCTCCTCCGCGCAGTATAAAATAGATGTTGGGTGAAAGCGTCCGCCAGCTGGCGGATTTACCGGTATCGAGGGTTCGATTCCCTCCCTCTCCGCCAATTTTTAAAAATTAAACTTTTGCATATATCAAATATAAAAAATATGGGGCATTATGAAAAAATAG
>CAYIVQ010000057.1:0-4532 GCA_964366905.1 uncultured Candidatus Saccharibacteria bacterium | reverse complement strand
TTAACGAAGCGGAAAGAGATTATTATGTAAGCGGTTCACCGATTACTACTACTGTAACTCCTCCTGTAACTCCTCCTGTAACTCCAGCCACCGGAACCGGTTTGACCGTTTCCTTGGCTTCTGACACCCCGTCAGCTGGTTCAGTAGTTGTGGATTCAACTACCAGTGAAAAAGCGCAAGCCATGGCATCGTTCTTGAAACTTAACTTTGCCGCTGGTAGCGACGGAGATGTAACAGTTACCACACTCAAAATCAAGAGACTTGGCATTTCAGCTGATTCTGATTTGGGTAATGTTTATTTATATGATGGCAATACCCGCTTAGCTGAAATGACTAATATCAGTAGCACATATGTCACATTCACTAATTCAGCCGGTTTGTTCACTGTATCGAAAGGCTCAACCAAATCTGTTGTCGTGAAAGTTGACATTGCTGACGGCATCAATGCTGGCAAGACCATCGCGTTGTCGGTGAATTCCGCGAGCGATGTGACCGCCGGTTCAGCTACCGTTGCCGGTTCATATCCGGTTATGGGCAGCTATATGACTACTGCGCAGGTAGGCGACCTTGGGCAATTAACCTTCCCAACAACTATGACCGCGCCTTCGTCAGTTGATCCTGGCCAGAATGGTCTTGAAGTTGCTAAATTGTATGTGAAAGCTAACGACCAGAAAATCAATGTTTCTTATCTTAAATTCACTAACGTTGGCAGTATTGCCGCGGCAGATTTGGCAAACTTCAAGTTGATGGACGGAGCTACCCAGCTTGGTTCAACAGCATCCGCTATCGCGACAGATGGCACAGTAGTATTTGACCTTTCGTCAAATCCGCTTTCCATCATCGCCGGTCAGCAAAAGAATCTTTCTTTGACTGCTGATGTTATCAGCGGGACATCGCGCAACTTCAAGTTTACTGTCCAGAGAGCGTCAGATGTTATCGCTATGGACACAAACTATGGCGTGTATGTAAAACCGAGTGGAGCGGCTACGACTAATTCATTCGCCGTGCAACAACCAGCGGCCAGCACTGATATCAGCGTTGGTACCCTGACGGTTTCTGTTGATCCTGCTTCACCGACTGGCAATGTAGCCAAAGATTACACCGATCAAGAATTTGCGAGATTCAACTTCAAAGCGGCTGGAGAAGCGATTAAGATTTCTTCTTTGGACGCAACTTCCAGCGGAGGTACTGCTGGCGGCATTAATAACGCTAAATTCTATTTGGATGGTACCCAGATCGGTTCAACCGCTGACTTGGCAGCTGGCGCCAATACTACTTTCTCATTCGGAAATTCATTTATCATTCCTGCGGGCGTAACCAAGTCATTGGTTATAAAAGGTGAGGTTAAAACAGCAGCCGGAGGATCTTTCACCGCTGGTAATACTATCAGAGTGGATTTGGTTACCGGTTCAGCCAATGCTCAGAGACAAACTTCGCTTGGCACGCTTAATACCACTGCTGTTAACGGCAATACATTAACTGTGCAGGCTGGCGCGCTTTCCGTAGCCGCGAGCACTGGTTTGGCTAATGCAACTTCTGCTAATCCATCTGCTGTTAAGGGAGCTAACGGAGTTAAAATTGCTTCATTTGCTTTGACCGCCGGATCAGGCGAAGCTGTATCTATGACTCAAATCGTAGTTCAAAACAGCGGTTCTACCGGATTGGGTCTCGGAAGCGATTTCCAGAACTTGACCTTAAAGAACGGAGCGACTCAGATCGGTAATGCTATCGGAAGCTTGTCAACTACAGCAAGCAATACATACACATTTACTCCTGCCAATGCGATTACAATTAGCGCTGGCCAGCAGTATATTGTTGATGTGTACGCCGATGTTTTGACTGGCGCTTCCAATACCAGTTCAGCATATGTCGCGGTTGTGCTTCAAAGCGTTACTGCTACTGGCGTATCAACTGCTACTGACGCCAGCTACCCAAGCACTTCAGCTGATATCAACGGTCAACAGATTTATCTTGCTACTGGAGGCAACTTGACAATCGTTGCTGGCTCAGATACTCCTATTGCTCAATTAAGATCAATGGGTCAGACCGGCCAGACTTTGGCAACCTTCAAGCTTACCACCGGAGCTCCGGAAGCGATTAATGTGACCAAGCTTGTGCTTACCGACACAATGGGCGGCTCAAGCACAGCGGCGACCGGTTCTGTGACGAACTTGAAACTATTCAAGTCAAACGGCACTCAAATTGGTTCAACAGTTGTTTCCATGTCTAGCGATGCGAAAGCCACTTTTGACGGCTTGACATTCCAGATCGCGAAAGATCAAGCAGAAACCATTACCCTCAAATCCGACATTAATGGTTATCCAAACGGCGTATCTAACAGCACTCATACATTCAGTATTGCCGGCTCAAGCACTGCTAACGTTATCGCGGCAGGCGCGACTACCGGTACGCAGTTGAGCGGAGCTAGCATTGTTGTGACGAGCGCTGCTGGAACAGCCCAGAGTGTTTACAGATCAGAGCTTACTGTAGCTAATGCTATGACAAATATGACTGGTGGAGCCGGTACTGCCCAACAAATTGGTAAATATACATTCACCAATACTTCACCGGGCAATTACAGTTTGACAGTCACTGATCTTGATTTGGACCTTAGTACTACGCTTAGCGCAGGCACTGGTACGGTTGTAATCAAAAAGGATTCACCGTCTGGAACGACTTTGGCAACAAAGACGTTTAATGGCGCTGTACCTTCAAGCATTACAGCTTGGGATGCTGCCTTCACGTCATTCACAATTGACGCCGCTAACGGCACCGGTTCTGTGGATATCTATGTCTTAGCTAATACTGCCGCGTTCACACCGGCAGCGGCAAAGACTATTTCCACTTCAGTCAGCGCAACTGGCGCTACTTGGAATGATGGAACGCCGTCCGGCGCTGTCAATAATGTCACAAACATAGACGGCGCTCCGATTTATGGCGCAACCATTACTTACTAAGTTCTTGGCCTGACGCTGGCGATACAGCGCCTCAGGTTAGCCCAGCTCTTGTTTGGGCAAGCAAAAACCTCCTCCCCGTATAGGGAGGAGGTTTTTTGTTTTGCCAAATTGATATCGGGTTTTTGATTTTTTATTATCAATTGTGCTATATTAGTTTTAATGATTTTGAGTGAAGTAAATATCATCAAGTTTATCAAATCCGGCGTTTACGCCGCGCTTTTTTTGCCGCTTGTGATTATTCCCTGGCTGTTTTTCCCGTTTTCCACTTCCAAGGGGTTTTTATTTCAGATTATAGTTGAAATAATTTTCGCGTTTTATATTGCGCTTGTTTTAAAAAACAGAAATTTTTTGCCGCAAAAATCCGTGCTTTTTTACGCGATTTCTTTTTATTTTCTGGCGCTTTTACTCTCAACGATTTTTGGCATTGACCCTTATCACAGTTTCTTTGGAAACTACGAAAGAATGTGGGGTTTTTTTCAACTTCTGCATTTCTTTTTGTTTTTTATAATCATTGCTGGAGTATTTAAAAGCAGGGAAGACTGGCAAAAATTAATTAAAGTCGCGCTTATTTCCGGCACACTTTCCGTAGCCGTCGGGTTTTTTCAATTCGGCGGTTCTTTTATTTTTAGCAATGAAACTTCGCGCATCTCCGGCGTCATCGGCAATCCAGCATTTTTCGCCAGTTACTTATTCTCCATTCTTTTCTTCTCCATTCCAATGTTTAGAGGTCAAACCTCTAAACATTGGATTCTTGCCGGAATCGCCCTTTTTTCTATTTTAGCCACTGCCACTCGCGGAGCGTTTGTCGGATTGGGCGCGGCTTCCGTAGTTTTGGCTTTGCTCTCACTATTGTTCTACAGAAATCGAATAGCAAAGATAGTAAAAATGACGGCGGCGGTTTATTTGATAGCGGTTGTTGTGTCAGTAGCGCTGTTGTTTAGTTACGGTTCTTTATTTGAGAAGCCGGAGCGAATTTCACAGGAACAGTTTTATGCTTTGGAGCGTTTAGACGTGCCGGAGCAAAGCGAGTCAAGATTTAATTTTATCAATCGGTTAACGAACTTTTCAATTTATGATGTTACTACGCAAACTCGTCTGATAACTTGGCGCGCGTCGCTCGGCGCGCTTAAAGATTTTTCGCTTTTTGGCATAGGTCCTGAAAATTTCGCGCTCGCTTTTAACAAATATTTTGATTCCGGATTTTACAGTTATGAACAGGGAGAAGTTTGGTTTGATCGAGCGCACAATATTTATATTGATATACTTGTAACAAACGGCTGGATAGGCTTTCTTGCTTATGCCTCAATGTTTGCCATTGCTTTTTATCTGATTTTCTCGCTTTTCAAAAAAGGTAAACTGAATTTCACGCATCTCTTGGCGTTTAGTTTGTTTTTTATCGCATATCTTTTCCAAAATGTATTTTTATTTGATTCTTTTTCAATATTTTTGATGTTATTTGTTGTTTTTGCTTATCTAAACAGTTTTGCGAAAATGGGGTCAGACACCTTTTTTCTTTCGGAGAAAGAAAAAAGGTGTCTGACCCCATTTTCCGCGTTATTATTTATCGCGCTGGCG
>CAYIVQ010000056.1:0-4632 GCA_964366905.1 uncultured Candidatus Saccharibacteria bacterium | reverse complement strand
GAACGCAACCCCTATTGCCAGTTACAAGTGTCTGGCGAAACTGCCCCCCACTTTGCGCGGGAGCGCAAAGAGTTGAATAAAGAATCATGAATCATGAGTTATGGAATTGAATTGAAACCATAATTCTTGATTCGTAATTTATAATTCCTCTTTGTTCGCTCGCGAATAAAGTGGGGGGAGGAAGGAGGGGATGACGTCAAATCAGCATGGCCCTTTGACGCCCTGGGCTACACACGTGCTACAATGGGAAATACAATGGGTTGCCAAGCCGTAAGGCGGAGCTAATCCCATCAAAATTTCCCCCAGTTCGGATTGAGGTCTGCAACTCGACCTCATGAAGTTGGAATTGCTAGTAATCGCGGAACAGCAGGCCGCGGTGAATACGTTCCCGAGTCTTGTACTCACCGCCCGTCACACCAAGGGAGTTGGCAACGCCCGAAATACCGAGATTTATCAAGGTCCTAAGGCGGGGTCAATGACAAGGGTGAAGTCGTAACAAGGCATGGGTAGCGGAAGCTGTCCATGGATCACCTCCTTTCTAGGGAGTTTATCTCTAGGAGAGTCGATATTCGTTTTTTAAGCGAAGCAAAATGGCTGGCCGAATCACATTTTAAAAATCGGCAACTGCCCGAACAGGGTGGGGATTAAGACTGCTGTAAAAAACCCAAAAATATTTTTTCAAGAACTTCCGCTTGGCGGGAGTTTTTTTGTTATGTTACTGAGATGGTTGCAAAGCCCTGTTCTACTACAACCGCTGATTTTTGACTGCGACTGCGTCAGATTTCGTAAAATGTCCTCATCGTAGCTACTGCTACGTTTCCGGTCGTTTTACTTATCTTCCTTGTCTCGTTCAAAAATCAACGGTTTCGCTACGAAAGGGTTTTGCAACCATCTCATTTCCAAAACAGCAAAAATTTTGTAATATGTATATGAGTATGAAAAGATTCAACATAATTCTTATTGCTCTAGTATCGTTTCTGATCCCTTTTTTAGGATTTGTTTTGCTTCTTAAGGGTTTTTTTGGCGGCGTTATTTATCACAGCCATCTTGCTCATTCTATTTTATTGATTATCACTTGCGCGATAGCCTTTTACGCGGCATATCTTGCCGACCAAGCATATCTGAAAAACCGCGATCCGCGCGTTTTTGTTACCAGTCTGGCATTTTATGTTTTCGGGCTTTCTTTTCTTAGCCACGCGGTCTCCATACCTGATTGGCAGTTTTTTAACGAAGCGGTTTTTGACATAACCGAGCATTACGGATTGTTTATCGGAGCGTTTATATTCTTCGCGCTTGTATTTTTGCCTTTTGGATTACAAGAAAAAATCTATCGTTTCAGGATGAGTATTTTCATAGTGTTGACGCTGATGCTTTTTATCGGGTTTGCGGCTCTGTTTATTTTTCCGGCATTTTTAGGATTTCTCACGGCTTTTATCAATCTTGCCATTGTTCTGACCGGCTTCCTGTTTTTTTGCGCTCTTCTATTTCTGCTTAAGATCTATCATAAGACTAAAAATATACTACTCATATACATGGTATCCGGGTTTGGCATATTGATTAATTCCGGAATTATTCCGCTTTTTTATAAAGAATGGAATGTATTGTGGTGGTATTTTCACATTACGTTTCTTTCCGGATTTTTAGTGATATTGTTCGGAGTACTTAGAGCTTCTATGTTGCATAAAAACTCGGAAGATTCTCTAAGAAAGAACTTAAAAGGCGGTTTTGAAAATATTTTCGGCGAGGTGCCGCTTTACGCTAAAATCAGCACGAGGATTATTTTATTTATTCTTTCCATTTCTCTCATACCGCTTCTATCGATCAATTATTTTATTTTCAAAAATTCCAAAAATAATCTTGAAAAGCAAGTGTTTAAAGACTTGGTGTTTATTTCTGATTCAATAGAAGGACAGGTTTGGGCTTATTTGGATTCGGTAAAATCAAGAACCGTTGATTTTTCTTCCGACGGCTTTATACGCGACAAATTAAAAGAAATATCGGAAACTCGTTCCCCGGGAAGCATAGCAGAATTAAATGATCATCTCATTAAAAACAAAAAACCGATTGATGACACGCTTTTAAATATTTTAATAACCGATATTAATGGGATAGTGGTTGGGGCGACCGATTTGGAAGAACTTGGCAAAGACGAATCGGATGATGAATATATTATCGGGGGGCGAAAGGGCATATATGTTACGGAGCTTTCGCTCGACGAGAGCCATTTTGGATTGGAAGAGCGAGCCTTAACCGTTTCCGCGCCTCTGACTGACAAAATCACCGGAGAACAGATCGGAGTAATCACGAATTATTTCGGATTGAGCAAAATACAGAATATTCTTTCCGGAGAATTTCAATTCAGGGATGCGGCGACTGCCATTATAACCGTGGCTCCGTCGCACAGCGCGAAAGTTTATATTGTTGATAAAAACAAAATATTATTCGTTGAACCGTCCAAAGCCAAAGAATCAGGATCCGGCGCGGATAAACTAGGCACTGTTATTGATGTTTTACCTGTGCGGAGATGCCTTGATGAAAACAAAGAAATGACCGGCACTTACATTAATTATAAAGGCGAGGAAGTATTTGGTATTTCAACATGCATAAAAGACAGAGGATGGGTGATTTTACTTGAAATGAACAGAGCGGAAATTTTTAAGCCTATTACAGATTTGGAAAACAGCATGGCGGCGATTATTCCGGCAACAGTGCTAATCATAATATTTGCCGGTATTTATTTCGCCGGCAGATTCACCAGACCTATTGAATCATTGACGGAAATAACCAGAAAAATTGCCGGCGGAGATTTAGGGATGCGGGCGAACATTCAATTAAAAAATGAAATCGGCATTTTGGCGGATAATTTTAACCGTATGACCGATAATTTAATGGAAGCGAAGCGATTTCCGGAAAATATTATTCGTTCCATGAAAGACAGTTTAATGGTTATCACGCCGGCGCTGACTATTAAAGAAGCAAATGAAGCGACGCTGGATCTTTTGGGATATGCCAGCGATGAACTTATTAATCAGCCGATCGCGAAAATTGTTGGCGCGGAAATAACTCAAAATACTTTTCAGGGCTCCAGTTTGGAGAAAATAATCAATGACGGCTTCGTGAAAGACTTGGAGATCTCCTATCTTACTAAAGGCGGCGAGGGGATTCCCGTTAGCATCTCCGGTTCAGCCATGAAAAACGAAAAAGGAGAATTGATCGGCATAGTTGTAGTCGCGAAAGACATAAGAATTTTCAAAGAAGTTGAACGGGTAAAATCGGAATTTGTATCCATTGCCGCCCATCAGTTGCGTACTCCGCTTTCTGTCATTAAATGGACGATTCAAATGATGCTTGACGAAGACTTCGGTAAGCTTAACGCGGATCAGCGAAAAGTTCTCGAGGATGGAAATCTTATTAATGGCAGAATGATTAAATTGGTGTCTGACTTGCTTAATGTATCAAGAATTGAAGAAGGCAAGTTCGTATTCAAATTCGCCGAGTTTGACATTTCTAAAACAATAGAAGAAGTTGTTGCCGCGCTTCGCGCTAAGGCGGATAAAATGGGAGTAGAGCTGGCATTTATCAAACTCGGCGAATTGTCAAAATTAAGCATAGACAATGAAAAAATTTATTTGGCTTTGGAAAATCTGACTGATAACGCTTTGAAATACACTCAATCAGGCGGCAAGGTTGTTGTTGAAGCGGAATCTCAAGATAAATATCTTGAGATAAGGGTTTACGATAATGGCATGGGCATCCCCAAGGACCAGCAAGGCAAGATTTTTTCCAGATTTTTCCGCAGTAAAAACGCCCAATTGAAAGAGACGGAAGGGTCGGGGCTCGGCCTTTATATAGCCAAAGACATTATAGAGAAACATAACGGCAAGATATGGTTTGAGTCGCCAGTTCCCGCTTCCGTATCGGAAAAAATGCGTGCTTCCGGTAAAGCAAAGAAGAAAAAAAGCGCGGGAGGAGATGGGCCGGGCACTATCTTTTATGTTCGTCTGCCTATTACGCTCTCTTGAAAGAATTTTGAAGTTGAGATAAAATACCAACAGCATGAATGACGCGCAAACACAATCGAATAATAAAAACAATACCGAAGAATCGCTGGACATACAGTCCGGTTCCGGCTTTACGGTTTTATTGGTGGAAGACGATAAATTTCTGCGCGATTTGTTGATGAGGAAACTTGAGAATGAAAATCTTAAAGTAGAAGTCGCTTCAAATGGCAAAGAAGTTTTTGACAAGGCGCGAGAATGCAAACCGAAGCTTATTTTGCTTGATTTGATATTGCCGGATATGGATGGTTTTCAAATACTGGATAATCTTAAACAAAACGCGGAGAGCAAAGATATCCCCGTGCTTGTTTTGAGCAATCTCGGCCAAAAAGACGATATAGAAAAATGCATGGAGCTTGGCGCGGCAGATTATCTTATTAAAGCTCATTTTACTCCGAGAGACATAGTGGCAAAGATTAAAAAGTTATTGAGTGTTAATTAAAAACCCGGCTGATAAGCCGGATTTTTTATTGGTGCGTTTGTTTGACGAAATCCGAACCTTTTTTGAACGGAACTGACGGCGCGCTTCGCGCGCCAAACTGAACGCTCGGGCGGGCAAAAAGGAAGGGGGTTG
>CAYIVQ010000055.1:0-4651 GCA_964366905.1 uncultured Candidatus Saccharibacteria bacterium | reverse complement strand
TCTTCGTTAAAATCTGCGTTTGATACTCGCCGTACCAATGTACGCCTCGTCTCAATCCTCGATTTTGCCTCGAACTTGGGCAAACGCGTAAGTCCTAAAATTATAGAGGTAGAATGTATTTTATAGAAGAAGCCCGCTTTGATTTAAATTTTTAAATTAAAAGCGGGCTGACTCTATTTATTAGTTTGATATGACCACGATAAAAAAAGAAGAAACAAAACAGAAATTGAGGATTAAAATCAGAGCCTATGACAATAAGGTTATAGATAGCAGTGCCAAGCAAATCGTGGAGGCGGCTGAACGATACGGCGTGTCAGTAACAGGCCCTATACCTTTGCCTACGGCGATCGCCAAATATGCCGTGAACAGATCAACATTTGTGCATAAAAGCGCCGGTGAGCATTATGAAATGAGAGTCCATAAAAGACTGATAGATATAGTTAATCCGACCGCGCAGGCGATTGACGCGTTGACTAATTTAAATTTGCCGGCGGGCGTGGATATAGAGATTAAAATGTTGTAAATTGATTTGCAACTAAAATTACAAGTTCCGAATGGATCGGGGCTTGTAATTTTAGTTAAAGATTATCAGGATAGCTGAAAATATGAAATTTATTCTTGGCAAAAAAATAGGGATGACCAGAATCTTTAATGAGAATGGCAAAGCAATCCCGGTAACCGTAGTGGAAGCAAATCCATGCACTGTTACTTTTGTAAGATCAAAAGAAAAAGACGGATATGAAGCCGTGCAGGTTGGTTGCGGGCTGAAGAATAAAATAAACAAGCCGGAAAAGGGGCATTTGAAAGAATTAAGCCAATTTGCAGTTTTAAAAGAGTTCAGAGTGAATGCCCCTGATCATAAAATCGGAGATATTATTGATATTTCAATATTTAATGAAGGTGAAAAAGTGAAAATTTCCGGCATTAGCAAAGCAAAGGGATTCCAAGGCGTTGTTAAAAGACATAGTTTTGGAGGAGGAGCGGCCAGCCACGGCCAGAAGCACAGCCTGCGCGAGCCGGGTTCAATCGGTTCTACATGGCCGCAAAGAGTGCTTAAAGGAATGCGCATGGCCGGGAGAATGGGCGGAGAGAGAAATACCGTGAAGGGCTTGAAAGTTATTAAGATTGATAAAGATGAGAATTTAATCGCGGTTTCCGGGGCGATTCCCGGAAGACGCGGGACATTGGTTGAAATAGTAGGTAGGTAATTATGTTCATCATTTATTTATGGAAGTAAATATCTACAATCAAAACGCGGAAATAGTTGGAAAATCTGATTTGCCGGATAGTATTTTTGGCGTGAAGTTAAATTCTGATTTAATGCATCAAGCATTAACCGCTCAACTGGCTAATGCTCGCAAGCCGATAGCGCATACTAAAGACAGGAGCGAAGTCAGAGGCGGCGGCAAGAAACCGTGGAAGCAGAAAGGCACCGGCAGAGCGAGGCACGGTTCCATCCGTTCTCCTATCTGGATCGGGGGTGGCGTGACATTCGGGCCGAGAAAAGAAAAAATCTATAAAGTAAAGATAAACAAAAAACAGAAATGCAAAGCGCTTTTCATGGCATTGTCTTCAAAGATTAACGACAAGGAGATGGCTTTATTGGATAAATTTGAAATGGGCGAAGTTAAAACGAAGAAAATGGCCGGCATTCTGGATATATTTTCCAAAGCTGTCTGGGGCAACAGCCGTTTGAAAAAAACATTGGTTGTATTGCCGAAAAGCGATAGAAAAATTTTACTGTCAACGAGAAACATCCCGGCTGCGAAAATAATTTCAGCGGACAGTTTGAATATATATGATCTTTTGGCGTATAAATACTTAATTATTCCGAAAGACGCGATTGGTATTATAGAGAAGACATATAAGATGTAATTATGGCAATTTTAGATAAAATCAAAAAAACATTAAAATCGGAAGAGGAAGGCTCATCTGCCAAATCTGAAAAAAAATCCGTGAAGACGATTAAATCAGAGAAGCGTGTTTCCGGCGCGTTGCTTCACGGTATTGTGAAAAATCCGCGCATAACGGAAAAAGCCTCTTTGTTGCAATCTAAAAACCAATATGTTTTTGAAGTTGATTTAAAAGCTTGCAAACCGGAAATTAAGAAAGCGATTGAGAGCATATTTAAAGTGCATGTGGTGAAAATCAATACAATCAATGTTTTAGGCAGACAAGTCAGAGTCGGGAGACATGAGGGGAAATCCGCTGATTTTAAAAAAGCGATTATCACATTAATGGAAGGAGAAAAGATAGATATAGGAGTGTAAAATTATGAAACATTTCAATCCAACAACTCCCGGACAGAGACAAAAGATCAGCGCTGATTATTCAGTGTTGACAAAAAAGGAACCTGAAAAGTCCCTGACTTTCGGGCGCAAAAGAGATGTCGGGCGAGGAGCAATGGGTAGAATTACCGTTAGACACAAAGGCGGCGGCAATAAACGTTTGTACAGAACCATTGATTTCAAACAAAATAAGATTAATGTACCGGCAAAAATCACTTCGTTGGAATACGATCCGAACAGATCAGCTTATATCGCTTTAGCTCAATATAAAGATGGAGAAAAAAGATACGTTTTAGCGACTAAAGATATGAAGGTGGGAGATGAGATTGTTTATTCTGATACCGCTCCTTTGAAAGAAGGTAATAGGTTGGCGCTTGAAAAAATTCCGGTAGGGTTTTTTGTTTCCAATATAGAATTACAGCCGAAAAAAGGAGGCCAAATCGCCAGATCGGCCGGCTCATACGCTAAAGTAATGGCGCATGAAGGCAAATATACCAATTTACTGATGCCTTCCAGTGAAGTCAGAAAAGTGCTTTCCGCGTGTCTTGCCACTATTGGGGTTATTTCCAAACCGGAGCATAATTTGATAAACTCTGGCAAGGCGGGGAGATCAAGATGGCTTGGCATTAGGCCGACTGTAAGAGGCACAGCCATGAATCCGGTTGATCATCCGCACGGAGGCGGAGAAGGAGTGCAAGGAATCGGCATGCCTTATCCAAAGACTCCTTGGGGCAAACACGCTTTAGGGAAAAAGACCAGAAGGAAAAACAGGATAAGCAACAAATTTATTGTTAAGAGAAGAAGCAAAAAATAAAACATTATGAGCCGCAGTCTAAAAAAAGGTCCATACGTAGAGCCAAGATTATTGGAAAAGCTGGCCAAATCGAAACAAGGCGATGTTATTAAGACATGGGCCAGGCGTTCGGTTATTTCTCCTGAAATGGTAGGGTTTACTTTCGGCGTGCATAATGGCAAGATTCATATCTCTGTGTTTGTCACCGAAGAAATGGTCGGCCATCGTCTGGGAGAATTTTCTCCGACAAAGAAATTTGTAAGGCATGGTGGCAAGATGCAGAAAGATATTGAGAAGCAAGCAGCGCCGGCAAAAACAGCTTAAAGCATAAAAAATTATGAATGTAACAGCGAAATTAAGCAATTTAAGAGTATCGCCGAGAAAAGTCAGATTAGCGGCTGATTTAATTCGAGGCATGGATGTAAAAAAAGCTCAAAATCAGCTTAATTTTTTGGTTAAAAAAACGGCTTTGCCGATCCTTAAATTATTGAATTCCGCGATTGCCAACGCAAAGCATAATTTTAAACTGAATCCGGATGATTTATATATCGCTCAAATTACCGTTGACGGAGGCCCGGTTTTAAAAAGGATTATGCCGCGGGCTATGGGAAGAGCGTTTACTATTCGTAAAAGAACATCGCATATCAACTTGACTCTAGCCGAGAAAAAGGATAAAAATCAGTCTGTGCTAAAAAAGACAAAGAAATCCTCACCAAAAATTGAGAGCAAATCAACATTGGAACAAGAATCAGAAAATATCGGAGAAGATATTAAAACGGGAAAATCCGCAAAATCGAATAAAAATCAAATTGTAAAAACAATTAAAGATAAGCCAAAAAGATTAACCGGTTTGGCAAAAAGAGCATTCAAGTAAAGTTATTATTTTATTATGGCAACACAAGTACAACCATTTGCTTTTCGTCTGGGGATCACCAAGGATTGGAAATCGCGATGGTTTCATAAAAATGAATATAAGAATTTTTTGAGAGAAGATTTTTTGATCCGCGGTTTTTTGACTGAAAAATTAAGAAAATCAGGTCTTGATAAAGTTGAGATAGAACGATCGGCAAATCAACTCAAAGTCATTATTTTCACTTCTAAACCCGGTCTTATCATTGGCAGGGGCGGCACCGGCGCTGAAACATTAAAAAAAGAAATAGAAGAGAAATATCGCAGAATAAGCAAAACAAAGAAAGGAATAAATATCAAATTACAAATAGAAGAGATTACCAAACCAGAAATCAATGCTCAATTAGTGGCTCAACAGATCGCTGATCAAATCGAAAAAAGAATGCAATTCCGAAGAACCATGAAACAAGCGATTGAGAAGGTTATGCAGAACAAAGAAGCGCAAGGCGTGAAAGTGAGGATGGCAGGAAGATTGGACGGATCGGAAATGTCGCGCACCGAGTGGCTGCTTCAAGGAAAAATTCCGCTTCAGACATTGCGCGCGGATGTTGATTTCGCGACTGTCAACGCTTATTGCACTTACGGAGTGGTAGGAATTAAGGTATGGATATACAAAGGAGAAGTTTTTGAAAAAGTTCAAAACGAGAAGAAACCTTAGTTT
>CAYIVQ010000054.1:0-4662 GCA_964366905.1 uncultured Candidatus Saccharibacteria bacterium | reverse complement strand
AACGATTTTTTCGGTGGATACAAGCGGACGGCGCAAAGCGCCGACCAAGGATTTTGGCGAATACAAATTGGGAACTTCTTAAAGAGAGGCATTAGTCATCGTCTTCTTCGTCACCAACATCACGGAGTTGTTTCTTTGTTTTACGAGCATCTTTTTCGGCTTTTTCTTGTTCTTTTTCTAAATGCTCGGCATCTTTTTCAACTTCTTCTTTCACTTTTTCCTCTTGTTCCTCTTTTGCCTCTTGTTCTTTTTCTTCCTGCTCTTCCTTAAGCTTTCCCGCCTTCTCTTTTGCTTCTTCTAAATCTTCAATAGCGTCTTCTACCGCGTCAAGGCTTTTTTCTGCTTGTTTTGCCAAACGCCTCGCCTCGGGGAAATTGCCGGTGGCAAGGGCAGACTTTGCTTGTGCAAGCAAACTATCGAATTTACCGAATGCTTCAACTGGCACCGTAACATCTTCTTCTGCGGCCTCGTCTAATACCTCTTGCTTTTCTTTTTCAGTTTCCCGAATTGCTTTCTCGGCTTTTCTCTGTGTTTCCATCTGCTCTTCTATGCGTTCTTCCTCTGCTTCTATATCATCGTCAATATCTTCTTCCTTCAATTCCAGAAGCTCCTTTTGGGCTTTTATTTTGCCAAGTTCAACTGCCAATGTTTCTTCTTGGGCAGTATCCCCAGCGCGATGCGCGACCCGAAGTTGCACTTTAAGTTCTTCTTCTTTTGCTTCCAGTGCTCGTTTTTGGTCTTTAAAAGTTTGAGTAAGAACGGATTTCGGCGTCTCTATTGTATTACTCAATTCGCTCGCAAGCACGCCCACATCTTTGCCTTCAGATTTGAGATTAGTGACAATCGCGGCGGCACTGGCAAGCTGGGACTGAAGGCGGCCTTGCGCAACTTCAAAGCCTTTGGCTTCCACACCCTTCGTTTCCAAGATGACTTTTATTTCAGCAATCCGTTCTGCGGCAAAAGTAATCTGGAGGCGAGCCTTGCCTTCTGGATTAAAAGTGAAAAACTCGCGCAGGGCTTCGCCAAATTTATCAAGAAAATAGAAATTGCTTTCGGGAGTGAGTCCTGCGTTCGGTAGCACTGCTTGATTCTGCGCAAAAACAGTACCGCCCCCAAGAACAAACAAGGCTACTAGCGCAAACATGCTGGATATAAACATTTTTTTCATAATGTGTTAGGTTAATTTCTTTACTACTTATTATACTATAATAACAATTCGACTATATTTCTACTTATCATAATTATAGCCCAAATGTTTTAGAAAGTGAAGTGAGTTCAGTTGAGGTTGTCGCCTTATCGTCCAACACCACGCCTTTGTAGGGCAGGATCGTTTGTAGCATTTTGTCGGCGTTTGTTTAAGTTTGTAGTATTGGCACCTTGCAGGGTCTTGCACTATTATATAATGATATGCTAATATCTCTATATGACTGATTTATGCGAAGCAATGAACAAATTCGGTAAGGGCATCGGGAGTACCCCGCGCTATCGTATTGTGGAGGCACTTTTCTCCGGCCATAAAACGGTGAGCGAGCTTGCGAGGAAAACAAAACTGTTTCAACCCCTCGTATCTCAGCACCTGCGTGTTCTTAGGGAAACTGGCTTGGTGCAAGATGAACGGCAAGGGCAGGAAGTTCGATATACGCTCAATGCCGAGCACACCATCCGCCTTCTCAAACGCCTTGCAGAGGAGCTTAGGCCAAAGAAAAAGCGAAAAGGTAGCGCGTGAGATTTATTAAATTAATTTAACAACCTATGAAAAATACTGTATCACTCAACATCAAAATAATAGCAGGTAGCACTCGCGAAGGACGCTTTAGCGATAAAGCCGCCGTTTGGATTGCTGATGAAATCAAAAAACAAAGCGGGGTTGCGGTCGAGGTGCTCGACTTGCGTGACTACGAGATGCCGTTTTTTAACGAGCCTGTGAGTCCGTCATTCAAGCAAGAGCCGTTTAAGAACGAGGCAGTCGCGCGTTTTACCAAAAAAATCGCTGAGGGAGACGCCTTTGTTATGGTTACCCCGGAATACAATCACGGCACGTCCAGCGTACTCAAAAATGCGCTTGATTGGGTCTATCAGGAATGGAACAATAAGCCAGTTGCTTTCGTGAGTTATGGCGGTGTCGGCGGAGCGCGCGCAGTTGAACAGTTGCGTCTCAATGTCGTTGAGCTTCAAATGGCGCCGATTCGAGCGGCGGTACACATTCCTGGTGAGCAATATTTCCAAGTACTCTTCGGCAAAATGGACGCGAAAGAACTTTTTGCCTCGCTTGCAGATCAGGCAAAGGCTGTAATTACTCAACTTCTGTGGTGGACTCGCGCCCTAAAAAACGCTCGCGGATAAAATAATTTATTAATCTTAACCAATATGAACAAATCTATCATCGCAATTGTTATCGTCGCAGTTGTTCTCGTTGGCGGATACTTTCTTTTTAAGGGAATATCTCAATCAACACCGTCGGTCCCTCAAACATCAAATCAGCAAACATTTCCGCAACAGCAAACTTCGGTGCCGTCAAGCGAGCAGCCAGTTTCGCAGCCATCTGTAAGTCAAGCGCCAGCTACAGAAAAGAATGTCGTAGCATACAGCGATTCAGGATTTTCTCCGAGCATTCTTCGCGTGAAGATCGGAATAACAGTTATCTTCAAAAACGAAAAGTCAGGGCCGATGTGGGTTGCTTCAAACCCTCATCCGATTCATACCGATTATTCTGGTTTTGACGCGAAACGTGGATACCCAAGGGGCGAAAGTTATTCTTTTACTTTCACTAAGGCAGGCAACTGGAAATACCACAATCATCTTAACCCCGGTGAAGGTGGTACGATTGTGATTGAATAAATGAATAACGTCAATCAAAATCAAAAGTCCTACCAATGTTTTGAGTGCGGATTAAAATACCAAGACAAGAAATGGGCGGAAAAATGCGAGGCGTGGTGTAAAAAACACAAGAGTTGTAATCTCGACATTATTAAGCATGCGGAAAAGAATGAAGAAGTAGCTAAATAGCCCGCCAAAAAATCCAAAAAAGCCCGCGAGGATTCCTTCCTTGATAAAAAATTATTTTCCGTTATACAAAACCACAACATTGGTATATTCGTCTCGATGTGTACCAACTTGTTCATCAATCATAAGATATTTTTTATCTCCTTTGTCATAAAAATATCCTTCAGACATATCTCCGGTATCGAGACCAATTGCTTTTGTTATTTTAAATCCACTCATTTTACATTTCTACCATTTCAGAAGATTTAATACCTCTGTTCAATTCTTTTTGTTCTACTCTCTGTGAAAATACTTCTTTTGGAGCAAGAACAGCACCAACGCCTAAAATTCCAAGTTTTTTAATAAAATCTCTTCTCGGTATTTTATTTTCTTCGGGATTTCCTAATTTCTTTCAAAACCTTTTAGTTCGTTTAAGGTGCTTTCAGTAGGAATCTAACCCTCTCGGTCTCACTAGTGGGGTAGCTTGTAAAATATAGGTTTTTTGAAAGACATTTTTTAGCTTTGCAAAAAAACTTGCTTTTACTAACCTAATCTAATATAATCTCATATATCAAATATATTAGATTAACAATATGAATTACAACAAACGCATTAAAAATATACCACAAAATCTATGGGCAATCATAAATCAAATTGATGAATTGAAGGGACGATGGATTGGTGGAGCGAAAATAAATCCGCAGGCGCTTGGACGATTGAAACGTTCGGTTTTAGTCACTTCAACTGGCGCGTCAACGCGCATTGAAGGGGCGAAACTTTCCGACGAAGATATTGAAAAAATGATGCGCGGATTATCAATGCAAAAATTTGCTGATCGAGATAAGCAGGAGGTGCAGGGGTATTATGAGTTGCTTAATAATGTATTTAATTCGGCAGAAAAAATACCTTTTTTGGAAAGCAGTATCCAACATCTGCATAAGGAACTTTTGAAATACGTAGAGAAAGACAAACTTCATCGAGGTAAATACAAAAATACAGAGAATAGGGTTGAAATGATAAACGAAGTCGGTGAATCTGTTGGCGTATTGTTTGACACCACGCCTGCTTGGCTTACACCCAAAGAAATGTTGGAGCTAGTGGAATGGACAAGAGAAGCCATATTTCTAAAAGAAATTCACCCAATAATAATTATTGGAAACTTTCTAGTGGAATTTTTAAATATCCACCCATTTACGGATGGCAACGGTAGACTCTCCCGCATACTGACAAATTTACTAATGCTTCAAGCCGGCTATGAATACATGCCTTACGTTTCGCACGAGAAATTAATTGAAGACAACAAAGCGGAATATTGTCTAACTCTTAGAAAAAGTCAGAAAACTCTAAAAACTAATAATCCAAATATTATATCTTGGCTTGAGTTCTTTTTTAATGTTCTACTTATGCAGGCAAAGCAAGCGATTGAACTATTATCAAAGGAAAATATTGAGAAACTTTTATCTCCAAAACAGCTATTGGTATGGGAGTATCTTTTAGAAGTATCAGAAACAACACCCGGAGAAATATCTAAAAAAACAAAAGTTGCCCGTCCAACCGTTTCGCAAGCTCTTGATGCACTTTTACGACTTAAGAAAGTGGAAAGAATAGGTCAAGGGAGAACTACGAGGTATAAGAAGAAATAAAAAAATTAATGTTTATATGCTAAACATTCTGAAAAAA
>CAYIVQ010000053.1:0-4884 GCA_964366905.1 uncultured Candidatus Saccharibacteria bacterium | reverse complement strand
TAGCTGAAAAAATCAATGAAATAAGGCGGTTTTCCCAAGATAATAGCGAAAAAATATATCATATTTTTGAGCTTTGCCTTGTGGCGGCCATATTTTTCGGCGCCGGCGTTTTATTCGCGCAAACCATATTATATCAAAAACCGGATATCAAATTCGCTTTAGATAAAGAAATAACCGAGAAAAATCTTGCCTTGCTTCAACCGGAAAATATGCAAGATTTGCTGAAAAATACGGTTAATTCCGCGACAAAATCAACCCAAATGCAATCGCCACTCACTCAAACCGCCCAAATAAAAGGGGAGTATGTTGCCAGCAAAAACGGCAAAACATATTACAAAACCACCTGTTCAAACCGCATCAAAGAAGAGAATAAAATATACTTTCAATCCGAATCCGACGCCCAAAAATCCGGCTTCACCCCCTCCAAAACTTGTTTTAAATAAAGCAAAACCTTGACAAAATTGGTTTGTGGTTGTATGCTTTTGGCAAAACAGCGCATTAAAAACTTCATATAAAGGAGGCAGTAAATGACGACAAAGGACAAGATTTTGATTGAATTATTGGCCATCAAGGCGAGAGGAGGAGACAAAGAGGAGGTCAAGGAATATATTATAAACCTCTTAAATCCGCTTCCTGGTGATATGAGCGAGAAGTATCGGCGCGCATCGGCCGCTATTATGGCTTACGGCTCTTATGAACGCGGATTGTTTGACGAAGAATTGCTGGCGGAAACACTGGAAACAATTATATTAAAAATATAATTGTGTCGCTCGAACAAAATGAAAGTCTACTTTCATTTTGCTCCTCACTAACAATTATAAACAACAAAAAAGGGGGTGATTGAAATGTCATGGTTAAAAATGTTAGCAATGGAATTATCAAGCATTGACACAAAGGAATATTATGAGCCCGAAGACGAAGTGGATAGCAAATTTGACGCTGTGGCAGGCGAAGCAAGCGACGAGATAAAGCGTATCTACATGCTTGCCGAAAAATTACGTGAAGCGGGCGCTCGCTATATTGTTGACGCTCGTTTTTCCAGAGACAATCAATTGCGGACAGACGCGCAAAAGAAAGCATACGAATTAAAACAAAAAACGGAAGTGCTTATGCAAATCATTTGGATTACACTCAAAGACGATTTTGACCTTTGGGACAAATATAGCATAGGAATCAGAAAAGGATGGAAAGTGGTGTATAGGAGAGAAGACGCTCCGCCACCCACTTTCTTAGATTTGCTGGGAAATCTTTAAAACCATAACCAGATTCGGAAAAAAAGGGGGTGAGAATATGAGATTAAGCATGCGTATCAGTCATAGACAAGAAATTAATCAATCGCTATCTCTTGAACAGTGATTGGTGATTAGAAATTATTTGTTCGAAATGCAAATGGCGCTTGTCGGCGCGTTGCACGGAGAACAGTATGAACCGCAGGGAACTTGCTCAAAATGCGGACGCAAATTAACCGTCAGCGAAATTCTTAGGGGTTTCAACAGGAACCCGAACGATTTTACAACTCGCTGCACGAAATGCGGCAATCGCTTTGAACCGCAACTTATAGTGTTCCCGGAAAACGGCGGGAGAATAGAATTTCCGTTTTACTGCGACAATCAAGTGCTTGCTCAACTTGGCAAACATAGAGATTTGTCGCCTGAAATAATCGCGCAAAAATATCCCGCGATTTACCGCTCCGCGATAGTACATCACGGAAGCATCTCCGAGGCATTTAAGAAAGCCGGCATTAAATACAACTTTGACGAAACATTAGATTGGAAAAACAAAATTGCCGGTTTCCTCGGAAAACTGCCAGATACAATAATCGCAAAATGCGCACGCATAGCCGTATATAAAATACGCGCTATGCGCAGACAAATGAAAATCCAGCGTTTTACTACGAAAGTAGCGCTGGAAGAAATGGGAGAATAAAAGCCCTTACAAAAAAGCCTGTCTTGACGTTCAAAATAATGAACAATCAAGGCGGGCTTTTTCTTTTGGTTTAAAAGTGATAAAATCCCGATATGAAGATGGAAAATTTACAGTAGCGGGTTTTTAATATATAATCGGTGAGTAAATATGATTAAGAGATTGCCCATCTTAATATTGTTCTATTTATTGGCGTTTGGATCTGTTTTTGCGCAGGCAACGCCGGTTTTTGGATTTGAAAAAAACGCGCGGTTATTGAAAGAAAAAGACGGTCAAAAAATTTATATTATTGAAAAGGAAAAGAAGTATTGGATTCGCAGTCCGGAAATATTCAATTCTTATAACTTTGACTGGAAAAACATCAAAGAAGCATCGGCTACGGAATTCATAAAATACTCCGACGCTAAGCTTATTTCCAAAACAGGGGACAGCAAAGTTTATTATGTTACTGACGGGAAAAAACGATGGATAGCCACTCCACAAGCATTTAACGCCAATGGATTTGACTGGCAGGATATTTTTCCGGTAAGCCAACAAGATTTTGACAGTTATTTAACCTCGAAAGAAATAATTGGAGACCTTTCTCAAGAACCATCTGGAACAGTAACGGTGGAAATGCAAGCGATAGCTGATGTCAACACTCCGCAAGGAATTGATTTTTCGCCATTATGGGAAGCATGGAAACAAGCGGAAAGTAAATTTGTAGACAAGGATAAGCTGAATAAACAAGAAATGGTGAATGGCGCGATTAAAGGAATGCTTAAAGCGACGGGAGATCCATATACAGTATTTTTTGACCCGAAAGAAGCTAAAAAGTTCTCTCAAGATGTAAGCGGATTTTTCGGAGGAATCGGCGCGGAATTGGGGTATAAAAACGGAATAGTCATTGTCACTCCTCTTAAAAACACTCCGGCGGAAAGAGCCGGCATTCAGGCAGGGGACAAGATATTGGCGGTTGATGGAGAATCGTTCGCAGACGATACAACGGTTGAAGAAGCGGTCACAAAAATCCGAGGCGAAAAAGGAACAAAGGTGACGCTGACAATAAAAAGAAAAGGGGTTGATGAGCTTTTAGAATTTTCTATTGTAAGAGATACTATCAAAGTGCCGACAGTGGAATGGGAGAAAAAAGGCGCCGATATAGCTTATATAAAAGTATTTAATTTCTTCGGAAAAGTTGAAGAAGATTTCCATAACGCGATAAAAGAAGCGTTGGCTCAAGGCAACAAAAGAATAGTACTGGATTTACGTAATAATCCAGGCGGAATATTGGACGCGGCGATAAACATGTCATCGGAATTCATACCGAAAGGCGGACTGATCGTTTCCGAAAATTTTGGCGAGAAGCAATCAAAGAACGAATTTAGTTCGTTTGGCGGTGGACTTGCAGAAAATGTTCCGACAGTGGTTTTAATAAACGACGGTTCGGCTTCGGCTTCGGAAATTGTGGCAGGCGCGCTGAAAGACAGTCGCGGGATCAAATTAATCGGAGAAAAAACTTTCGGCAAAGGTTCAATCCAGGAAATTGTGAATATAAAAGGAGGGGGATCGCTGAAAATAACAATCGCGAAATGGATTCGGCCATCCGGCAAAACCATAGAAGGGGAAGGCGTTATGCCGGATATTTCGGTTGAACTGACCGATGCCGATAAAACCGCCGGTCGCGATCCTCAATTAGATAAGGCTATACAAGAAGTCAGTCTTCTTCCTCTTCGTTAGCGTCTGCGGAAACCGCAGTCGCTGATAATACGATGTATTCTGAATCTATTTCTTTTGCTTGCTCGATTTCTTTTTGCAAATAATAGGGGAGTGCTTTAATGATTTGCGAAAGCTTAGAATTGTCTACCTCCGCAACTTCATCCCAAAGACGCAATGGCTCCAATATTGATTTTACTTTATCTAAATTATAACGATAACGTTTTTGCTTCCTGCGGGTGATAAAGCCGCCGTTTCCAAACACTCTCTCAACTTTTTCCTGATCGCAGAATTGATTGATGATTTTTTTTAATGACTCGGTTATTCTTGTGTCATCTTGGATTCTGTTTTTTATCCGAAAATATTCATTGACCGCTTCCGTGATTTCTTGCTGGGAAAGGGGATTTTCCTTGCGCATATATTCATGTTTCCACATCGGACATATAGGTTTATAACCGCAATAATCACAAAGCGGCGACGGACTGGGAGCAAAATCCGATTTTTTAATTTCTGAAATAATTTTTAAAATTTCATTTTTTGTTTCTTCAAGCTTAGCGCTTGTTCTTTTAGTCGTCAGCTTTTCCCCGTGCTTCAAAAAATATAAACTCAATTTTACTTCCTCCGGATTTAGATTTGGCCAGCGCGATGTTAAAGCCAGATGATATATCGAAAGCTGGATGTTGTTATCCGCGCTCTCTTGGGAAGGGAGGCGGCGGTCGGTTTTATAATCCACGATTTCGAAAACCCCGTCTTTGAGTTTATCAATCCTGTCGATTTTGCCTCTTAAAATATGAGTTTCTTGGTCATCTTGAATTAAAATATTGAAAGAAGATTCCAAATCCACAACACTGAATTTGGATTTATCCAATTTATCATAATAATCGGATAATATTTTTTCGCCCTCGGTTTTAAACATCCGCTCTTCCGCATCGTCCATCCAATTTATTTTTTCTTTCGAAGGCCAGCTTTGGTTGTAAAACTGAAACAATTCTTCTTTAGTAGGGAAGCGGGGCTCTTTGTTGTGAAGGAATTTTAATGTTTCATGAATTACCGTGCCAAAAACCGCCTCTTTTGATTTTGGCGTCTTGATTTTATCTATCTCCTGAAACTTATATTTCTGCGGACATTGCTGAAATGTATTTATAGCGGAATAAGAAATTTTCATTACAGTTTATCATATCAAATCAGTTGAGAAAGTAAATTAAATTTGATATGATATTGATAAATAAATATGCTTTTGGAACCATTCTATAATCCAAGAAAAAC
>CAYIVQ010000052.1:0-4909 GCA_964366905.1 uncultured Candidatus Saccharibacteria bacterium | reverse complement strand
ATCGGGATAAATCGCCGTTTCTCTTGATTTTTTTTGGTATTCTTCAAAGGTCATAGTTTTATTTTACCATCTTCTCTCCTAAAAATCTCCTCTATTTTTATTGGCCAAAGCACATCAAAACTTAATATTTTAATGCTCTAAATATCTCGGCTATTTCTTTATATCTTAAATCTCCTTTTAAATTTAAAAATTGGCCATACCTTCCAGCTTTTTCTATCTCTTCTTCGGCATCTACTTGTTCAAATTTTGTTGGAAAATTAATAGCTTGGCCATCTTTAGAAATTTTTATATAGATAGCATCCTGTTTTAACTTCTCTTCTTTCCCTCTATATACCGATTTCGCTTCTTCATCGTATCTTGGATCTTCGGCCCAGTCCCAATTTTGCGACTCCCATCTTCTTAAAACTTCATGAATATAGATATTTATTGCATCAGAAACCTTAGTCGGTTTTTTAAATAATGTATTATCTTTGAGCATTTTAAAAAATTCTTCCGTGCTCGGATTAAGGTACTCAAGGATAATCCCCATAAGCTGTTTAGATACATGATGCTTCAACGATTTTCTTACTTCCATTGTCCATTTTAACGATCCCGCTTCTACCAGTTTCAATATAAAACTTTTTGCAAATTCTTCTTGGGCTAATTTTGATAATGCATACGCCGATGCATAACTCCCAAAATCAAATAGATATTTTGCATCTTCTAAAAGCCTATTCCCATTTTTTATACAAGCTTTTGTTGTATTTCCTAATTTTTTTATTGACCAGGGTGCGCTATTCTTCATACTTTTTACACCTACACTTTTTTACCTTGCATTTTTTAATGTAGCTATCCAAATTACCAGTTGTTTCTTTTAGTTTATTCGTATCAATGTGGTGCACTTTTTCATGCCCACAGATACATTTTTTGAAAAATCCTCTTCTTTCTGCCCATTTTGTGATTTCTTTCACCGATGCAAATCCAGGGGGGATTTTCATCTTTTCTTCGCTAATTTCTATCTCGTCATGAATTTCATCTGCTATCCTACTTCTTTCGATGTCTTCCGAAAATTTATTAATGTTTTTAATTAGCTTGGGGCCTAAAATTTTTGCTAATTTTTCCTTATCATTGGTGCCAATCTTCTTCGTGATATTTTCAAAAATCTTGACTCTGTTTTTATCGGTTATCTTCCCAGATATCGTCATTCCTATACCTTTGTGGATTTGCTCTGATTCTAACCCATATACAATATTCCATAGCCGATGAAAAATTAGCTCATATCTTTCTAAAACTAAACCTAGATGAGCGTATTCAATTTCGCTTATAAAAAATTGATGTATGGCCTTATTCCTAACATCGTAAAGTGTATTAATTTCATTAAATAGGTCTTCTTCTATAATGCATTTTTCATAAGTCAACTTGTATACATTTCTTTCATTGAAATAAATTTTATCGTTCTCGCCTTGATGAATATATCGTACATCGAAATCAGAACTCTTATTTTTAATCTGCTGTTCAAGCACAAGTGCTATACGGCAAAATCCATCAACAAGCGCCGCGTATAACACTAAAGCCTCAATTAAAAACCCGTGTTTGTTGGCCCTTTGAAGCAATAGCAATCTAGTCGCGCCCATTGCATTTGTGAAATTACCGAGCTTTTCAAATTTTTCTTCTTTATCATTCATATTTTGTGTCCCAATCCTCTATTTCTAAGCGTGGTCGCCATTAATTTATTCTCCTAATTTTTTGTTGGTTCTACTTGCCCGCCGTAGCAATTGCGAAAGTAGGAATGAAGTCGAAAGGTTGGGAAAAATATAATTTAACTAATTTTTTAAAAGTTAATATGCCGGAGTTAAATTCTTCCTTCCATCCATTTTTTCAAATGTTTTTCGCATAAATGAACATTATCTCCACCTGTCGGTTCTTCAAAATCACCTCCATTGAATTTTCTGTCTTCTTTATATTCGCCTTTTTTGTCTATCGTGAATTTTTTCCAAACCTTTTGGAAATTATCTATTGCCCCAAAATCGCAAAAATCACATTTTATAAAATTTTTATTTTGATTTTTCATATTTTAAATAAAAAACTAAAAAATAAAATTTTGCTCTATTTTTCGGCATTTTGACAATAGCATAAATACTACCGAAAATAAACCGAAAAGTTATCCACAGGCGAACGAACAAACGGCTTGTTATAATTACAATATGCTCACCAAACGGCAAAAACAAATTTTGGATTTTATTACAACTTATAATAAAAAACATGGTGTCTCTCCAGCTCTTGAGGAAATTAAAAGGCATTTCCGACTGTCTTCGGTTTCAACGATTCATCAACATATTGAGGCCTTAGAAAAAAAGGGTTATTTAACCAAAGCTAATAACCAACCAAGAGGGATTGAAATAAGAAAATCTAGTGAACTAATTCAGGTTCCCCTCTTAGGGACTATCGCAGCCGGGCTACCTCTTACCTTATTTGATGTATTAAAAGAAACGATTGCTGTCCCAAAAAGTAAAATACCATCCTCATCAGAAGTTTATGCCCTCCGCGTAATCGGCAATAGCATGGTTGAGGAAAATATCAACGACGGAGATATTGTTTTAGTAAGGCATCAGGAAACTGCTGAAAACGGACAAAAAGTAGTGGCTCTCATAGATAACCAAGAAGCAACATTAAAGAAGTTCTATAAAGAAAATGGGTATATTCGTTTGCAACCGGCAAACAAAAACATGGAGCCGATTATTTTGCGAAATGATCGGGATATTTCAATTCAAGGAATAGTACTAGATGTTATTCGGGAAGAAAATTCTACCCCAATTGTTTTACCGGAGCTAATATTAGAAACTAAAAAATATAGAAAGCTCCCTCTAAATGAAATTCTGTGCGGGGACGCGATAGAAGAAATGCGAAAGATACCAGATAATTCGATAGATACAACATTTGCAGATCCCCCTTTTAATCTAAACAAAAAATATGGGAATTATAAGGATAAAAAAAACGCTGAAGATTATATAAAATGGTGTGAGCAGTGGCTTAGCGAGATGGTTAGAATTACAAAGCCAACTGGTTCAATTTTGGTACACAATATCCCAAAATGGTTGGTCTATTTTGCGAATCATCTTAATAAAATTGCTATCTTTAAACACTGGATAGCTTGGGACTCAATGAGCACGCCGTTAGGCAAAACATTATTGCCTGCTCATTATGGTATACTTTTTTACACAAAAATCCCTAAAGGATTTAAATTCCATGAGCTCAGATCGCCACATAAAAAATGTAGAAGTTGTGGAGAAATGATAAAAGATTATGGAGGCAAAAAGAGTCAAATCAATCCCTATGGAACACTATTAAGCGATGTGTGGGCAGACATACATCGTATTAGACACAATGCCCGCCGAGACGCCCATCCATGCCAGCTTCCAGAGCCGTTGTTAGAGCGTTTAATTCTAATGACAACCGATGAAGGAGATGTGGTCTTAGATCCTTTTATGGGAGCTGGGACAACAGCACTTACATCTAAAAGACTCGGGAGGAATTATATTGGAATAGATATAGACCCAAAATACAAAAAAATTGTTGGAGATAAGATTAAAAAGGTGGATTACCGATCAAGTAATGGCTATAAATATAAAAGCGACATACCGGAAACAACATCAAAATATTTACGAAACTTAACTATATCCGAAGATGAGGGAATTTATCCTATAGATAAACCGAAATTAAATCCTAGTAAAAAACAAAACAACAGAACGACTAGCCCAGCCTTCTTTTAAGAGGCAGGAGTCTTTTTGATGATAAGTCTATGTCTTTTAATAATACGCTTTGATCTATAAATTATAGTTTTATTAAGCAATTCCTCGAACTGCTTTAGGGTTTTAATAAGCGGCTCTACTCCAAAATTCTTTGGTCGCAGATTGCCATCTTTTTCTCTATATTTAAGCAACCCGTCACTATTAAGCCCTATAAATTGGTAAAATGGAGCTACTACAACATCTAAAACTTCTTTAATTTTGTCATTAAAATTATAGATAACAAAAATATAATAAATATTTTCTCCTCCAAATTTTGAAATTTTTCGTGGCCATTCATTAAGTGTGCCCATATCATTCTCGCTGTTTTTAACAGCAACCCACTTTTCTTTTCTATATTGGTTTTTATTTCCGGACTTAAATTCGATAGCAATATTTGGCGTGATTTTTAACTCAAAATCGGGAAAATAGTTTTTATTAGGTGCGATAACATAATCAGACTTACTTTTTATAAATCCTCCTTCCGTAAATATTTTAACGAGTACATCGGTAAGATGTTCCTCGATAGCTGTTCCAAAAGTACGGTAACTAAAATCTTTATCACTAACTATTTTATTCAAATAGCTCAACATCTTACTCCTCGAATATTGAAGGCAACGTACTGCCTCTTTGGATATTTTGTTTTTTGTTGTCATTGTTATTTCAAAAAATAATCAATCGGCTTTTTGTAAATCCGAGAAAATTCTTTCAACGCGACAATATCAATACGCCTCTGTCCAGCTTCAACTTTTGAGATATGAGATTGAGTTTTGCCGAGTAATTTAGCTACTCTTATTTGATCTAATCCGGCCTCTTGGCGAGCTTTTTTTAGCTGCTCAACAATGTATTTATGATCTTTGGAGTAAATCGCTTTAACCATATTGATATCTATATAATAATATTCCATTGTGTTATATTCCAAATTGTCATATAATAATTAAAAATATTCCTATGACTTTCATTAAAATCTAATTTCCTTTACTTTTCCTTTGCCTTTGTTAATATACAGACGCCCCTTGGGACCAAACCAAGGAAATTTTTGCGTTTAGAGACCGATTCAAAACTACAAATTTATCCGAATCCCCAAAAATATGTTCAAACTAAACTCGCCTTTCAAACCGGCCGGAGACCAGCCGCAGGCAATC
>CAYIVQ010000051.1:0-4977 GCA_964366905.1 uncultured Candidatus Saccharibacteria bacterium | reverse complement strand
TTGACTTGCAAAAAGCGATTATAGAAAAAAATGCCGATTTTGGCGTGGCGTTTGACGGTGATGGAGACAGAGTTTTCTTTTTTGACTCAAAAGGGGAAAGGGTTCCAACTTACGCGGTCGCTTCTCTGCTGGCTTCCGAATTTTTGAAAAAAAACAAAGGGGCTACCGTCATTTCAGATGTTCGTATGCCAAAAGCGTTTAGTGAAACGATTCAGGCAAGCGGAGGGAAAGTCATTCAAAGCAGAGTCGGGCACGCGTTCATCAAAAAACTTTTACGGGAAAATGACGCCGTATTTGGCGCGGAAGTGTCAGGGCATTATTATTTCCGAGATTTTTTCGGCGTTGATTCCGGGATGTACGCGTTTGTGAAGATTATGGATATTATGGCAAAATCCGGCAAATCGTTGGTTGACCTGACAAAGCCGTTTCTCGCGCGCTTTCAGTCCGGCGAGCTGGATTTTAAAGTGGCAGACAAAGAGTCCGCGATTTCAAAACTTGAAAATATTTTTGTCGACGGAAAAATATCAAAGCCGGACGGGCTGACGGTGGAATATTCCGACTGGTGGTTCAATGTCCGCCCGTCCAACACGGAACCATTATTGAGAGTAAACATAGAAGCGGACAGCAAGGACATACTTTCGGAAGCCAAAGAAAAAATAGAAAAATCGCTGAAATCATAATTTTAAGACACATTGCAATGGCTTAACGCGTTGAGCCGTTGAATATTATGAAAATTTTTTTTGAGAATTATATCAAATCAATCTCCTCTAAATTTTCTCACAAGGAAACAAGCGAAATGGGTTATCGTACCGATTTTGAGAATTTACTCAAAGAAATTTTTGAGTCAATCAATGTTCAACCCATCGGTCACGATGACAAGGCAAAACAGGGAAACAAACCGGACTTTGTCATTAAGAAAAATGGGGTGCCAATTCTCTATATTGAGACAAAAGACATCGGTATCTCCTTAGATAAAGTTGAAAAATCAGAACAGATGGCAAGATATTATGGTTACGCGAATCTTATTCTTACTGATTATTTGGAGTTTCGTTTTTATAGAAATGGCTTGCGGTACGAGGAGCCGATAAAAATAGCAGATTATAATATCAAAACAAGAACAATCGCGCTTATTCCGGAAAATTATGAATATGCGGCTAAAACTTTGCTTGATTTTGCCCAATCGCACAAGGAGCCGATAAAATCAGGAGCTCATCTTGCCAAAATAATGGGCGGCAAGGCGCAGAGAATCAGGGATAATATCAGGCAATTTATTTCTATTGAGTCGGATAAGAACGCCGAAATTTTAAAAGTATATGAAACGATAAAGAAATTACTTGTGCATGACTTGAAGCTGGAAGCGTTTGCCGATATGTATGCCCAAACTCTTGTTTATGGGCTTTTTGTTGCTCGCTACTATGATGACTCGCCAGACACATTTTCCCGCCAGGAAGCGCGCGAACTCGTCCCCGCTTCCAATCCTTTTTTACGGCATTTTTTTGACCATATCGCCGGGCCTGATTTTGACGAGCGCCTGAGCTATATTGTTGACGAGCTTTGCGAAGTTTTTCAGCACGCTAATACAAAAAAACTTATTGATGATTATATGGATGACGCTGATCCAATTATTCATTTTTACGAGGATTTTCTCAAAGAGTATGACCCGGAATTGCGAAAAAAGATGGGAGCGTATTATACGCCGCTTCCGGTAGTGAATTTTATCGTTCGTTCGGTTGATCAGATTCTAAAAAAAGATTTTGGACTCACGCAAGGGTTCGCGGATACTGCCAAGCTGGAGAATGGGAAACATAAAGTACAGATACTTGATCCGGCCGTAGGAACGGGAACATTTATCAGCGCCACGATTCGGCTAATTTACGAGAACCTTATTAAACAGAAACAAGAAGGCCGTTGGCCGACATATGTCCATAATGATTTACTTCCTCGTCTGCACGGTTTTGAACTAATGATGGCGCCATACACGATCGCGCACTTGAAATTAAGTTTGGCTTTCAAACAAACAGGATTTTGGAAATTTCATCGTCGTCTTGGTATTTATCTTACTAATTCTCTTGAGCAGAGCGAAGCACAGCAAAATCTTTTGTCATTTGGTTTCGCGGAAAGCATCGCCGAGGAAGCGAAAGAAGCAGCTGTAATAAAAAACGAAACGCCCATAATGGTTGTTATCGGCAATCCTCCGTATAGCGTAAGTTCTTCCAATAAGGGCGAGTGGATACAGGAGCAGATAAAAGCTTATAAAGAAGGACTTGGAGAAAGAAAGATCAATCTTGATGATGACTACATTAAGTTTCTTCGCTTTGCCGAGCATTTCATTGAGAAAAATAAAACCGGTGTTGTGGCGATGATTACCAATAATTCATATATTGACGGCATTACGCATCGCCAAATGAGAAAACACTTGCTTGAAACTTTTGACGATATTTACATTCTTGATTTACACGGCAATTCAAAGAAAAAGGAAAAAGCGCCGGACGGCGGGAAAGACGAAAATGTTTTTGATATTCAGCAAGGGGTGTCAATAAACATTTTTGTTCGGAAAAATGAGAGTAAAGAAAAGTTCGGCACAGTTTATCACGCGGAGATTTTCGGCAGACGAGAAAGCAAGTTTGAGTTTCTTAATAAGTCCAATATTATGGGTGTTGATTGGAAGAAGTTAGATTACGCCGATCCGTACTTTTTCTTTGTGCCAAAGGACTTTGGGTTGGAGAAAGAATATAAAAAAGGATTCAAGATTGACGAAATATTTACAAATTATTCTTCTGGTTTTGAAACTCAAAAAGATAATATAATTATTCACTTTTCGGAAAAAGAATTAGATGTGATCAGCAATGATCTAATTACTTTCACTGCTGATCAATTCAGACAGAAATACATGATTAGAAATGGGCGTGACTGGACAGTAGAAAAAGCAAAAGAAGATTTATTAGGATCGATGCGGGTCGCTAAAAAAATCCTTTATAGACCATTTGATGAAAGATATACTAACTATACTGGAATTACAAAAGGTTTTATTGCTTATCCGCGAATGGAAGTGTTGGGAAAGTTAGCCTTTTCAAATGAAGCTAATAATATAAGTAATATTGGATTATTAGCATGCAAACAACAAAGCACCTTTAATTTTCAACACATTTTCGTTACAAAATTACCAGCAGAAAGATGTGCTGTTTCGTTACAAACAAAAGAAGTCACCTATGTTTTTCCACTCTATAATAGTTTTACTCCCGAGCCACACTCGTATCTCAAAAAAGAAATTGTTACTGAAATAGAAAAAATTACTGGTAAGACAACGCCGGAAGATATTTTTGACTACATCTACGCAGTTTTGCATTCACCGAGTTATAGAGAAAAATACAAAGAATTTCTAAAAATTGATTTTCCGCGCGTGCCGTATCCGAAAGATAAAAGGCAATTTGATGCGCTTGTAGCGCTTGGTAAAGAGTTGCGGGAGCTCCACTTGCTTGAATCTCCGAAAACGAATCAATTTATAACTACATATCCGGTTGCCGGCTCAAATGAAGTTGAGAAAATTTCCTACAAAGATGGCAAAGTATTTATCAATTCCGAGCAATACTTCGGCGATGTGCCTGAAATCGCGTGGAATTTCTACATCGGTGGCTACCAGCCGGCCCAAAAATGGCTTAAAGACCGCAAAGACCGTACGCTTTCAAATTCCGATATTGAACACTACCAAAAAATTATCGTGGCGTTAGTGGAAACAGACAGAATTATGAAAGAAATTGATAGAATATGACCGTCAACACTATTCTTTATTTTATAGAGGAACTTTTTAGAATTCTATCTCAAATAGGGTGGTTATTTGTGTTAGTGCTTGGTTATCTGTTTGCGCGCTGGCAGTTTAAATTTCAGTCAGCGCATGAAAGAAGGCTGGAGGTGATAGAAGAAGCGTATTCAAAGCTCAAATTGGTGAGTATTTCTTTTCGGTCATTAACATCGCCCCTACAAGAAGCTATTGATTTTGATGAGGAAGAAAAAAAGAAGGAAAAAGATCTTGTTGAGAAAGTAAATGATACGCTTGTTTATCTTGATACAAAAAGACTTTTTTTTAGCAACGAAGAGCAGAAAAATATAGACGCTATAACCAATAAATTTTTTCAGACATGGAATAATTATCGCTATAAAAAAGATATTAAAGATGATCGTTTTATGATAAAAGAAAGGTCGCGCTTATACAAAGAGGTTTGGGAATCCGCGAGCAAGGAGATTCCCGGACTGATTTCTTCTCTGGAAACAGTTTTTAAAAAAGCACTCAGATTGAAATAATCCGTAATGTATGATATTTATAATGATGCAAGCATGACAGATGAAGAGATTCGTTTAGTCGCAATTGAGTTTGCTAAACGAAATAAAAACAAGATAAGGAAGAAATATTCCTAAATCCGCGTTTGTTGATGAATTTTTGGGAGCAAGGAAAACGGTGAATAGGATATCTGAAGAATTTGGAGAAAGAATTACTACTTTTTTTGTGAAAAAAGATTTTGAGAACAATACGATTGGAAATATTGTCAAAATAGAACATGGCATGGCAAAAATTGACGATTACATAAAAGAGTATTATACTAAAGAAAACCTCGAAAAATGCTTATGAAATTTATCGATTTATTTAGAAAAACCGAGAAGTCCGAGAAAACCGGGCGATTTTCTGATTTCTTTTTACATGCATCTGAAAGTAAAAAACAAGAAGTTTTCAAAGAAGCTGCCCGCATGGCAAACAAGGAGCAGCGGGAAGTGTTTGAGAGGTCTCGTCTAAAGATAAAAACAAACTGATTGAAAAAGCGCCTTGCGGCGCTTTTTTCTTTTTCTGTCTGATTTTTAAACCTCAATCACTACCGGTATGACCATCGGGTGGCGGTGGGTTTGCTTGTAGAGAAATTCGCCGACTTCTTCTCGTATGTTTTCTTTGATATACACCCAGTTGATTTCGCCGGGCGCGTGATTGCC
>CAYIVQ010000050.1:0-5109 GCA_964366905.1 uncultured Candidatus Saccharibacteria bacterium | reverse complement strand
ATCAATTCCGGCTTCACTTTCATCGGATTGATTTCTTCTTTGACGATTTTGCCATCTTGCATAAAAACAATTCGATCGGCATAAGTGAAATGAGCCGGGTTATGAGTGACTAAAACTATAGTCTTTTTTTTCTTCACGTTAAGACTGGAAAATACATCAAGCACGATTTGAGCGGCTTTGGAATCCAGATTGCCTACCGGTTCGTCGCCTAAAATCAATGGCGGGTCGTTCATAAGCGAGCGCGCTATTGCCACTCTTTGCTGTTGGCCTCCGGAAAGTTCTTGGGGCAGATATTTCGCCGCGTGTTCAAGCCCGAATTCATTCAGCACTTCTTTGGCTCTCGCCTCTCTTGATTTCGCCGACGCGCCTCTCCAAGTTTGCGGCAAAGCGACATTATCCAGTATTGGCAGAGTCGGTATCAAATTAAACGCCTGAAAAATTATCCCCATTGTTTTTCTGTGAAAATTCGCCATTTTTCCGGACGAAAATTTAGTGATGTCTTCATCCAAAATCAAAACTTCCCCATTGGTTGGGGTTAGCAGGCCTGATATGCAGTAAAGCAGTGTTGATTTACCGCATCCGGAAGGACCGAAAAAAATCACATACTCGTTTGGATAAATTTTAAGATTTATCTCTTTGAGCGCGTGCGTTTCCCTGGGAGTGCCTTTGTCGTATATTAAATTAAGATTACGCACTTCAACTATGGGTTGAGGTGATTCCATATTTTTGTCATTCCCGCGAAAGCGGGAATCCAGTTATTAAATCTTTCCAATTAGGGTTATCTTTTTCAATAATATCTAATTTCCATTTCCTATTCCATTTCTTTAATTGCTTTTCTCTTTGTAATGCGACTTGTATATCGCCGGTCATCTCATAATATACAAGATGATGAATATTATATTTTTTAGTAAATCCATCAATAGAACTTAATGCGTGTTCAGCCGCGCGCTTTTCAAGATTACTAGTGACACCGACATAAAGAGTTCCGTTTCTTTTGCTTGCTAAAATGTATACATAATATGTATTCATTATTTTCCAATATTATTCCAGCCTCAAGCCGAAATCCAAGTCTGTTTCTATTTTACTGGATTCCCGCTTCCGCGGGAATGACAGAAAATATTACTTTATCTTCTCCGTCCATTTAAACACATCTTGGAAATTTTTGATGATTAAATCAATCACTGTTTCTTGTTTTTGCGGAGTCAGAATGGTGATATCTTTAGAGGAAGAAATATTACCTGAGCCGTCCACGCTCTCAATTCTTAGCCTATATACGGATCCGGGTTTGAAATTAGTGAATACCACAACATGGCTGGTTTTAAAATCTGAATTTAGCGGTGAAGATTTTTCCATAACAGGATTGATAGCCGCGCCTTCCTGATAAACCACTCTCGATGTTGCCGACTCTGCCGTTCTCCACGAAACGATGGTCTGCACTTTGTCTCTGCTTGAGACAGCGCTTTGGGTCTGAATGTTGGTGATTGCCGGAGGTTGAACATCTTTGGCGGTTTGCAGATTGTATTCAGAGCTTTTGACTTCATTGCCTTTTTCGTCTTTGGAAATCACTTTCAAACTATAAGGAACGTTTTCATCCAAGCCGGTGATAGTCATTGTGTGGTTTTTGACTAATTGCTTGTCGGAAACAGCTTCTGTTTTCTTTGTAATACCATTGGTATATTCTACCGTTGAATCCGAAATCACATTCGTGAACCACGTAACAGTCATCTCCCGTTCTTTAATAGAATCAATCTTGACATTCAGTAAACTCGGCAACGCTTCCGTAATAAAATTCAAATCCGGCGAGTAAAATGATTTATTATTCTTATCAATGCCGCCTACGCGGAAATGATACAGAGTGCCTGGCTGCAGATTTTTCAAGATTACCGTGTGAGAAGTATTCATGGAAGCGTCTGTTTGTGTTTGCCCATAATCAACAGAACGGCCGTATTCTAATAAAGTTGTGGCTGGCAGATTTGTCCTCCAAAATATTGTGGCAGACTCTTTGGTTATGTCTTTTATTTCTATTCCGGAAATTGCCGCTTCCTCTCCAGTTTTAAAATTAAAATCAGCCGACTTCCCTATCCCGCCGATCAGCCCTTTGCTACGAACTTGGAAATGATATATTGTCCCGGGAGCAAGATTGGCAAGTACCACTTTATGCTCCGTTACCTGTTCGTCCGGATTGCCGGCGGTTGATTGATATGGTTCGTCCAGGCCCGGTTTGTAATCGCCGTCTCCAGCGTATGCCACAATGCTGTTTGCCGGCCTGTCGGTTGCCCAGGAAATCACGGCGAAAGAAGAAGACACCTCCACCTTCGGCTCCGCTCCGGTGATTTTCGGCGGAGATACTTTTGCCGATACTTGAGCGATTATCTCTTCTATTTCTTTAGTCAGTCGCGCGATGTCATCCTGATTTTCAATCTTAAAATCTTTGATTTTCTCCCGCGCGCTTTGCTCAATCTGGTCTCCGATTTTTTCCGCCACTGTTTTTGGCGACAATGTCTGGAAATTAACGGGAAGCGACACTGAAACATTTCCGGACGCGTCGGCGGACGTAGCCTTGAATGAATATCGCGCGTTTGGTTTTAAGTCCATCAAAACCACGCGGTGGAGTTTAACGCTTTCTCTCTGGCCTCGAGTAAGTCCGAGAATATCGGGCGGACCGTATTCAACAAAAGAATCGGCCTCTTCATTCGTCCGCCAGGTAATGGTCGCTTCCGATTCGGTAATGCCGTCAATTTTTACATCGGTAATCAGCGGCGAGGTTTTGTCAATGACGACCGGCGAGCCGCTTTCCACGTATCTCGTCACCACCAGTGTATTTTCCAATGCCAGCGCGGTGGTGCTGAAATTATACACTGCCGACTGCGTGGAATTTGCGGAAGAATCGGCTGAAACTACTTTATAGTAATATGTCGCGCCGGCGGTCAGATCGCTCAAAATCATAGAGTGGTTAATCGTCATCGTGCTATTCACCGATGTTTGTGAGGTCAAGCTATTTTGATCCAAACCATAAACCACTTGCGAGTCAGCCGGCTCGTTGGTCAGCCAGGAAACAACAGTGGATGTCTGTGATGAAAGAATCGCCGACACCGAAGAAATCACCGGCGCCGTCACATCCTGCGCCGTTGAAAAAGTGTAATACGCGCCTCCGTTGTTGTCTTCTGCGGCGTTGGAACTGCCGTCAACCGACCGGACTTTGAAATAATATTTGGCGTTGGTGTTCAAACTGGAAAGAGAAACTCTGTGCTCGTAATTCTGGCCCGACCCGCCCACTAATGTTGATGTGCCGACAGCTTGTGAGCCGGATAAATCGGAGTTAGTACTGTAAACCACCCACGAATCGGAATTGGCGTTAGTATTCCACACAACCGTCGCCGAATTACCGGAGACTGCCACCGTCGTCACGCCCGATATCACCGGCCCTTGCGCGGTGGTGAAAGGCGTGCCGGTGGCGTATGAACTCACATTGCCAAGCGGGTCGGTGGAACGAACACGGAAGTTATATGCGGTGTTTGGCGTCAGACCGATCAGAGTTGCCGAATGCGCCGTCACCATGGAAGCGACAGATTTGGAACTGGAATAAGACGTATCAGTAGAATAATAGACAACACTATTAGAAAGCTCGTCGGTCGTCCACGAAATAGTTGCTTGTGTTGTGTTGAGGTTAGAAGATGACAATCCTGAAATAGTCGGCGGAGTCACATCTGTTCCTCCTTGCCCGTCGGGAATATCGGACACTACTGAAGAATAGAGAGAAATGTTTCCCGATGAATCTTGTGCAGTTACTTTGTAATAATATGTCGTGCCGTTGGACAGCCACGCGCCAGATGAGCCGTTTTCCAAATAATTGGTGGCGACGCTCGCGATGGTTGAAAGCAAACTGTAATTTGTCCCATCCGTTGAACGATAGACTTTATAAGAGCCGAAGTCGCCTGCCGCGTTCACGCTCCAAGAAACAAATTCGCGAAACTCCGACAAATTCAAGTTAGAAATATCTTGAATCGTGGCGTTGGCCGGAGTATTGGGAGCGTCTGGGGCAACGGCCACTTCATTTTGATACGCGTCTTTGACTTTGGCGTAAACCCGCACCGGATCGCCGGAAGCGAATGTCCAGCTTAAAGAAGTGCTGGTAGCTGTCCAAGTGCCGGAAGTGCCGTTCTGCCCGTCGGCGGCGTAGTCGGAGCGGTTTGAAAACAGCATTTGCAAAGATGAATCGTCGGAAGAACTGATGGTGACAGCTCCCGCCTGCCCGTCTTTGGTACCGTCCACCAGAACAGTCGCTACCGGATTTTTTACATCCAGAGTAAAAGCCGACGTGGCGACCGATGAAGAATTATTCGCGCCTTCATTGTCAGTCGCCGTTATCATTATTTTCGTATTAGTGGCATATGTGCCGTTCAGCTGGGCTTTAGCGTCCCAGGTCGCGGTGTATTGTGTGTATTGCGTCACGGCGCAGTTCAGCCCGTATGTGCCGGTGCCGTCGCATACTTGCTTGTTGGAGAGATTGCCCGCGCTTAAATATCCCGAAGTGATAGCCGTCCAGTTTTGCCCGCCGTCGTTTGAATACGAAAATGACGGGGTAATAAACCCGGGCGTGGTTGTGCCGGTCGCGGTGTCGGTGTCGCGGACTTGATAGACAACATCGACTTTCCCGTCCGATGTTCTTTGCGAAGCCGTCATATTCTGTAAATCAGGCGGAGCGTTGACGACATAAGTTAGAGTGATGTTGTCGAATGTCGGCGTCACTGCTCCGTTGGAAATTAATTGCAGTTTATATTGCAGCCACTGATCATCGCCGCCGTTTTTCAGAGGGTGATTGGACGGCAAATCAACATTATTGGCGGAAGCGGTAAAATTATCAGAATCATTTTCTGAATCATTGCAGGAAACCGGTCCGCACCAAACGGACCAAGTCCCGGGCACGCCTCCGGAATTAGGCGCCGAACGAACCTGTATTTGTAAATTAGAGCCGGTGGTCGTCGTTGCCGTCCACGCCACTTTTCCTAAAATATTAGTCGGATCGTTGGAATTATACATGGAAGAAGCAAGCCATGGGCTGGTCGTGGCGTAATATGTATAATTCATCGTCGCATCATCCAACTGCGG
>CAYIVQ010000049.1:0-5126 GCA_964366905.1 uncultured Candidatus Saccharibacteria bacterium | reverse complement strand
TTTTTATTCCGTAGTCAACCCCGCGAGTCCGGCGAGCGGAGCAGTCACCGTATGATGGCAACCCCGCTAATTTGTACCACCCCCGTAAACTTGCAATTAACAGACTATAGTCTGTTAATTGCAAGAGTAGATATACTAAGGAGCGAAAAATATTAAGTATAAATAAGTGCAACTAATCTGCTCGAACAGATTAGTTGCGCTTATTTTGGGATTAAATCAAGTAAAAGACTATTAATTTGATTTGACTTTTGAGATTACTTTATATATATTAATGAAACTATGACAACAACAATCATTCAAACAAATAATAACTCAAGTATTAAGTCTTTTATAGAAGAAGCTCTCAAAGGGAGTTTTGCCAAGCTGCCGAAAATCGGAGAAGTCGTGCAAGGCGTTGTTTTGGGCAAGGAAAGTTCGACTTTATATGTTGATCTTGGCGCGTTTGGCATGGGCGTGGTTTACGGCAGGGAATTTAGCGAAGCTCATGACATGATAAAAGGCATGAATATCGGCGACGTGGTGTCTGCCAAAGTGGTTGAGCCGGAAAACGAAGAAGGACTGATGGAATTATCTCTCAAAGAAGCAGGCTATGAAATGGCTTGGAGCGACATTGTCAAGAAAAAAGAAAGCGGAGAAACGATAGAAGTCGAAATAAAGGATGCAAACAAAGGCGGCCTGATAGCCAATCTCGGCGGGATTATGGCGTTTATGCCGGTATCCCAGCTTTTAACGGAACATTATCCGCGCGTGGATGGCGGCGACAAATCCAAGATTTATCAGGAATTGATGAAATTTGTCGGCAAGAAATTCAAAGTCAAAGTCATTGACGTCAATCAGCAGGAAAATAAATTGATTATTTCCGAACGCGGCGCTCAAGACAGCGAGATAAGAAAAGCGCTGGAGCAATACAGCGTTGATGATATTGTGGAAGGGGAGATTTCAGGCATCGCGGAATTCGGCGCGTTTTTGAAATTCAAGTCCAAAACGGAAGATGAATCTGCCCGAGAAATGGAAGGGCTTGTCCATATTTCAGAGCTCGATTGGCAGTTGATAGAAAACCCGTCCGATGTCGTAAAAGTGGGCGACAAAGTGCGGGCAAAAATTATTTCTCTGGACGGCGACAGAATCTCGCTTTCTATAAAGGCGCTTAAAAAAGATCCTTGGGAAGGAGTTGAAAATAAGTTCAGCATTGGTTCTGTCGTGAAAGGAACAGTGACAAAAGTGAATCATTTTGGCGCTTTCGCGCGACTTGAAGGGGATATTCAAGGGCTTTGCCATGTTTCGGGATTCGGCAATGAGGAGAATATGAGAAACACGCTTGAATCCGGCAAAGAATACGAATTCAATATTCAATCCATTTCCAAGCAGGAGCATAGAATGGCTCTCGGTTTCGGAACGGCTAAAAAACAGAACGAAGAGAAGTAATTTTATTTGTCGGTACGTTAACAACAAAAACAACAAGACAAGGATAAGGGAGGGAGGGAAAGAAAATGACTGATTTGATAGACAAGATCTTTGGCAAGACCAAGGTGGAAGAAAAAGAAGAAAGAAGAAAATTCATAATTCTTATGGATTATGAGAATCTGGAAAAAGGTCTGGAAGAAACCCAACAAGAAAAACTTCGCGATTTCTCGTGGTTGATAGACCCCATATTAAAGCAAGGCGACATTGTTCTTAAAATGGCGTTTTATCCCGATGTCGCTTATCCGCCGATACGGAAGCTGTCAAAAGATTACGGGTTTTATTGCGTGATATGCCCGATAGATCAATCCGCTAAACATGTAGACAATGTTGACCACAAAATGGAAGCGTTCGGCAAAGAAATGATTTTTAATAATCTTGACTTCACTGATTTAATTGTTGTTGGCGGAGATTGGGATTTCAAGGAACTCGCGTGGGCGGCAAAGAGCCGCGGCAAAGGCGTTAAATTTATTGGAGCCAAAGGCACAATATCCGCCAAACTTAAAGAACTCTTTGAAGTGGAAGAAATATAAAGCCCCCGAATATATTAAAAATATCGGGGGCTTTTAAATTTTTATGAGGAGGCGGGTTGTTTTTTGTATAATACAAGTCCGGCTTTGAGAATATTGAATAAAATGCACAACCGGCGGAAATATTCCGGTTCGTCTATTCTGGCTCTGAATATGCTCCATTCCAGAGTATGAGGGAGAAGCGCGGTTTTTTTCTCCCGCAATTCAGCTATTAACAGCTTAATATTGCCAATCGCCGCGATCGGAGCTATCTTTTTGCCGTCGTATTCAACGATGACGAATCCCTCCGGGATCACTTCTTCTTTTCTGTTGATTTCCAGCGTTTGGACAGGCGCGTCGAATCCCGCCCTGCCTGTTTTACCGGCAAAAAGTTCCGCTATACTGATGTTTGCCCCAGCTTTTTCAGCCAAAGCAATTTTGTCTTCTTGGTATTTTGCTTTTTCTACCGACCAGGCTTTACTGATTAGCGCGATTAACGCCTGCGAGATGTCCGGCGCGTATTGCCCCATAAATGAAGCAACGGCGTATTTTTTATCCCATGCCAGTATGATATTCTCTCTAGCCTTTGTTCTAAGAAGTACCTCTTTTTTTAATAAGTCTTCCAACAGATCTATGACATGGCTTTTCCCGGCTCCGCAATACTTTGCTTTGGCGATCGTGTATGCCGATAATGCCGCGATTTTTGCGCTGGCGACTTTTACATTCAGAGCTTTTTCTATTTCATCATTGAGATACTTCTCGTCGTTCTCGGCAAGTTCGCGTTCTTCCGGCGGGAAAGCCTGAATGATGGAAATCTTTTTGGTGCTTTCCATCATGAAATTTCTGATTTCGGAAATGAATTCGCGGACATGATCGCCGTTTTGCTTCAGCTTATTTATATCTATTGATTTGCTTTTCAATTCAGGCACAATCCTCTCTTCCATTTTGACTTCCTCCCTCTTGCCATTTTTTTGTTTTTCAAAATTTTCTTTCAGTTGGCCGAACTTCACTCTGTGAAGCTCGCCTAATTTAGTCATTAGCGCGGTAGTCATTTTATTCTCCTTTCGTTTGGCTTTGTTTTTTTTGTCTCCAGATTAGTTTCCGGACTAATTTACCGCAACCTCCTTTCTTTTATTGTTAAAAAACCATCCTAATACGCCATTTAACAGCATATTTGTCAAACCAAATATACTCCAACGCAGCTACACTTGTCAATAACCGCAAATAAATATAGAATAAGTAACATCATGAAATTTAAAAAACCGAAAAATTTATCAAAGAATTTATCAAAGAATCTGCTTTGGGCATTTTTAGCATTTCTTTTAATATCGGCATTGTTGTCGTTTTTTAGTATGCCTTCGGAAAAATCGGAGCCGGTGACGCTTTCGCAAGTTGCCCAGCAAGTCAACGAAGACAAAGTGAAAGAAATTATTGTTGAGGGCAACGACCTGACCGTTATTTTAAAAGAAGCTGAAAAGAAAGAGAAAACCAGGAAAGAAAACGAAGCCTCGCTCACCGAATCCCTTAAAAACTACGGCGTTGATTCCGAGAAATTAAGAAATGTCAGTATTACGATCAAAGAGCCGTCCGGCGCGATGTTTTGGCTTGGGACTTTGCTTCCGTTCCTTTTGCCATTTGTGTTCATCGGAATTTTAATCTGGTTTATGTTGCGCCAGGCCCAGCGCGGTTCCATGCAGGCGTTTTCTTTTATAAAGACCAAAGCCAAAATGGCTGGGTCGGGAGAAAAAGTGACATTTGCCAATGTTGCCGGGCTAAAAGAAGCTAAAGAAGAGCTCAAAGAAATCGTTGACTTTCTCAAGCATCCAAAGAAATTTCTGGATATCGGCGCGAAAATCCCGCGCGGAGTTTTACTTATGGGACCGCCCGGAACCGGCAAAACTTTGCTTGCGAGAGCCACATCCGGAGAGGCTGGCGTGCCGTTTTTTCATATTTCCGGTTCGGAATTCGTGGAAATGTTCGTTGGCGTTGGCGCTTCTCGCGTGCGCGATACTTTCGCCACGGCCAAAAAGAACGCGCCGTCGATTTTATTCATAGACGAACTGGACGCGATTGGCAGGCACAGAGGAGCCGGCTTGGGCGGAGGCCATGACGAAAGGGAACAGACATTAAATCAAATTTTGGTTGAGATGGACGGTTTTGATCGGGATACCAATGTGATCGTTATGGCGGCGACCAATCGCCCCGATATTTTAGATCCCGCGCTGTTGCGTCCAGGCAGGTTTGATAGAAGGGTGATTCTTGATGAGCCGGATATTAATGACCGCGAGCAGATTTTAAAAATTCACTCGCAGGGCAAGCCACTCACCGCGGATGTCAACTTGCGCAGAGTGGCGGAACGCACTCCAGGGTTTTCCGGCGCCGATTTGGCAAACATCATGAATGAAGCGGCGATTTTCGCGGCGCGGCAGAATAAAACCGTGATAGCTCAAGAAGATATTTTAGAATCCATTGAAAAAGTTTTGCTCGGGCCGGAAAGAAAAAGTCATATTCTTTCCACGCAGGAAAAAGAAATTACCGCTTATCACGAAGCCGGCCACGCGCTGGTAACCGCTATTTTGCCGGGCACGGATCCGGTGCATAAAGTCTCCATCATTTCCCGCGGCAGAGCCGGCGGCTACACCTTGAAACTTCCGACCGAAGACCGACATCTGCATACCCGCACTCAATTCATTAATGATCTTTCCATTATGCTTGGAGGGTATGCGGCGGAAAAGATCGTATTTAAAGAGCTGACTACCGGAGCGTCAAGCGATTTGCAAAAAACCACCGATTTGGCAAGACGGCTGGTTACCCAATTCGGCATGTCGGAACGGCTCGGCCCCATGACTTTCGGACACAAAGAAGAATTGGTGTTTTTGGGCAAAGAAATACACGAGAGCCGCAATTATTCGGAAACCGTGGCTTTTGAGATTGACAAAGAAGTGAGAAAAATGATATTTGACGCTTATAAGGTCGCCCAGCAAGTCATCAGAGAAAACAAGCCAAAGCTGGACAAAATCGCTAAAACTCTCATTGAGAAAGAAACTTTGGAGAAAGAAGCATTTGAAGCATTAATGAAAGAATAGCTCATCATAGAATTAATAGAATCTAACTCAAATAATTTGGCGCCTGTAGCTCAGTGGTAGAGCAACGGTC
>CAYIVQ010000048.1:4200-5760 GCA_964366905.1 uncultured Candidatus Saccharibacteria bacterium | reverse complement strand
GATTAATCTGCTCGGGGAGTAACTCAACATCTTGTCCCGGTTCAAAATTACCGACACATCTGATCAATATGTTATCCAATCCAATGTTTTTGAAATAATTAAAAATCTCAAAAACAAAAGAGAAGTTTTCTCTGCATAATAAAATCTTTGCTCCAATTTCTATGTTAGAGCCGGTGGAATTTTTAAGTTCAATAGCATCAAGAATATTACGTTCAATCCTGAAAAACTGTTTGCCGGACACCTTACAAACTTTGGCATACAGTTTGGGAGTGTGTGCGACAACACTCACATTTATATAAGCAATGTTGCCATTTTCAAAAATTCTTCCATTGAGAATTCTTTCAAGCAATACTCCATTAGTGTGTATGCCAATCTTGAAAGGAGAATTATTTCTTAAAAACAGATTTTTAGCTATTGGCCCTTTGTATACCAGCGGCTCTCCGCCTCCAGCAACACTAATTCCCTTCACTTCTAGTTTGGTAAGAGCATCAATGAGCCTAGTAAACTTACTTGGCGTGATTTCCAGCCCCATATTTCTGTTTTCTTTGTTTCTTTTCTGATTAGAACAGAAAGTGCATTCTCTCACACACACCAGAGTTGGACATATAGCTACTGACACCGGTGAAAGATTAGTCTGAATAACTTCGTTTAAAGAAGTGTTATAATCAATTAATCTTTCCGGCAGATAAAATAAAACTCTCCGAGAGGAGAGTTTGTGGCCACTCTTGGATTGAACAAACGTCGTCACGGTATTTTCTAACATAATCATCCTCTTTTTTTCTCTACCATTTGGCAGTGTTGATTTCACCGGAAAGATACTCGCTCACCCTGCGCCTGGTCGCAGGGGAAACACTTTCCGGCAAATTTTCCATGTTAAAGAACTCCAGTTTTTCTATCTCAAAACCTTTGTTCGGAGTCAACCCATCAACATCAGCGCATATTACAATAATATGATCGCTTTTGTATTCGGAAAAGTTCGTATATGCGCCGAAAATCTTTAGATTCTTTGGCGTCATACCGCACTCCTCCTTCATTTCTCTTCCCGCGCTTTCAATTAATGTTTCACCGTTCTTCACGGCTCCTCCTGGCATATACCACAGTTTTTCGTATCTGTTCTTAATTAAAAGGATTTTACCGTTTGAAATGGCCATGATTTTTACACCAACAGTTACAGGTCTGCGAAAAAACCAATAGCACTTCCTTATTAAAGAAACGATTGAAAAGAGAAAATTAAGCATGGGATTATTCTCAAAACCGATTATATCTTAAAAGATTAGCGTAGCTAATGGAGCTGTTATAGAACTTACGCGTTTGCCCAAGTTCGAGGCAAAATCGAGGATTGGGACGAGGCGTACTTTGATACGGCGAGTCTCAAACGCAGATTTTAACGAAGAAATTGGCCAAACCCTTGTGGCTGGAGCAGATAATACCTCTTAAATTAATTGCCTATCTGCTCAAGCGCGTAAGTTCTATTTATACCTCACCGCTTCAAGCGGGTTGAGGTGAGAGGCGCGGCGCGCCGGCCAAACGCCGGTGAGAAATCCTACGACCGTTGAGAAG
>CAYIVQ010000048.1:2954-4100 GCA_964366905.1 uncultured Candidatus Saccharibacteria bacterium | reverse complement strand
AGCGCCACCACGCCGAAAATCGCCAAAATAATCTGGAGTATCCTGAAAATTTTATTGGCCTGATCAATGACATCAGACAGCGCCGCCACGGCAAAACCCATATCCAAAATCCTGCCGCGCACCGGCTCCAAATCGTTTGTGGTTTTAACTTTGACTTTCAACTGTGAATAGCTGTCGAGCGAAATACTGCTCACCTTTGAAATAGGCATAAAAACTATCTGGGAAAATTCATCGTCCACTATGCCGGCCACCCTGAATTTGCCCTGATCCGCCAAATCCAGAATTTCTTCGCCTGTTTCCGTTATTTTAGAAGCGAGAAGCGATACGGAAACTTCCGCGCCGATAAGCGCTTTGTCATCAAGATCAAATGATCTGACCAACGCTTTTGTTATTAAAACTTCGTTCTGATTGTCATTATAAAGGCTGCCAGAAGATAATTTAAAATTGGAATATTTTACGAAAACACTTGGGCTGACGTTGACAACCGCGTCGGCAGTAATGTTGCCCTGGATTATCTGCCCTTTTAATCCAACCATCGGGACGACTTGAGCCACATCCGGAAACGCGGCGATTTTATCAGTTACTTCTTTGCTTATCTCAAGGCCTATTTTCTCGCCCGGCACGACATCAAGCGACAGAAGCGAATCTTCGCTCGTGATTTGAGCGATCAGAGCTTTTTGCAATCCATAACCCAGAGACACCAAAAATAATATCGCGCCGATGCCGATGCCGATGCCAAAAATCGTCAGCATGGTGCGCATTTTTCTGGTTTTGAACATTCTGGTAGATAATTTAAATGTGTCTACAACTCTCATAAAAATAATTTGCTTAAAAAAATTATTCCGCGAAATCTTTAAATTTAACAAGTAAAATTTCCATTCTGCGCGACAAATGCAAAGCCACTTCCCTTCTTAAGCCGACGCCTCCGTGGCTTGAGCTGTTATCCAGAGAAGCAAAAAAATCTTTCCTGTCTATCTCTCCTTTGATTCTTTTCTTTATGCATTCTTCCAACCGCTCAATTTGCTGTTCATCTAAAACCGACGGCACCACCGATAAAAGCTGGGATTTTATTTCTTTGATAACCGCTTCCATAGCTTTATTATCTTCCTTGCCGGCGCTCATATTTTTTTGTATTGAATCGGTTTC
>CAYIVQ010000048.1:0-2854 GCA_964366905.1 uncultured Candidatus Saccharibacteria bacterium | reverse complement strand
GACTTGGCTAATTGTTCCCGCGTCTGCGAATCAATCTTTTGCGACTTTTGCTGATTGATAGTCTGCTGTATTACCTTGCCGTCTTTCATGTGAAACACGCGATGCGCGTATTGAAGCTGATTGGGATCGTGAGTGACTAAAATTATGGTTTTTTTATCTCTATTGTTAAGTTCCTGAAAAATATCCAGCACATTCTGGGTGGCTTTAGAATCCAGGTTGCCTGTCGGCTCATCGGCCAAAATAATCGGAGTGTTATTGATAAGAGCGCGGCATACGGATACGCGCTGCTGCTGCCCGCCGGAAAGCTCGCCTGGCAAACGCATGGAAAAAGCTCCTATGCCGAATCTGTCCAAAAGTTCCTGCGCCTTTCCCAGCCTCTCTTCGGGCTCCACGCTCTTGAATGTCTGGGGTATAGCGACATTGTTTGAAACATTGAGAGATGGTATAAGATTATATTGTTGGAACACCATGCCGATGCTCTCACGGCGATACTGCGTAATCTCTTTTTCATTCATTTTATGCAGATTATTGCCATTAACAAATATGCTTCCGATAGTCGGCTTTTCCATGGCGGCGATGGCGTAAAGCAAAGTGGATTTGCCGCAACCGGACGGCCCGAAAAACACGACATACTCCTCCGGATAAACCTCAATATTAACGTCTGACAACGCTTTAGTTTCGCTCGCTTTTCCGATATCATATATTACGGAAAGATTTTCAATTTTAACGATAGGTTCCACGAAGTAGAATTATGAATAATGAATTAAGAATTAGGGATAAGAAAAAATGTAATCACAATGCCTCGTTTAAAAGTTTGTTTGTCATAACTCCTGATTCCTAATTCTTGATTCTTGTTTACTATTATACTCTTTTCCGGCAAAACGGACAATGAAAAATCTCAAAACAAAATTAAATAATCTGCCGAAGTCCCCCGGTATTTATTTCTTCAAAAATAAAAAGAAAGAGATTATTTATATTGGCAAAGCCGCCAGATTAAAAGAACGAGTCGGACAGTATTTTATGAAGACTGCGGATGTTTTACCGCGTGTCGCCGCGCTCAAAGAAGAAATAGCCGATATTTCGTGGCAGGAATGTCAATCGGAAATCGACGCGTTAATTGAAGAAGCGAAAAATATCAAAAAATACCGGCCTAAATTCAATGTATTATTGCGCGATGATAAAAACTATTTTTTCGTCGCCATCACCAAAGAAATTTTTCCAAGAATATTTATCACGCACCAGCCCGCCAAAATTTTCAAAAAAAATTTAAGCGGGCAAGCCCCTACTGATTTTATTGGACCATTCACAGATGGCGGAGCATTAAAACAAACTTTAAAAATCCTGCGAAAAATTTACCCCTACTGCGCTTGCAAAACTCATACAAAAAAACTGTGCCTGCAATATCATCTCGGGCTTTGCCTCGGCCCATCCATTCATCCGGAACGCAAAAAAGCCATACGACAGAATATTTCCGCCATAAAACAAATTTTAAACGGCAAACGACAAACTCTGTTGAAGAAAATGAGAAGCCAGATGATGGAGTCCGCTAAAAAAGAAAATTTTATAAAGGCGGGGGAATTAAAAAATAAAATAGAAAGTCTTGAAAACATATTCGCGCATCGGCTGTTTTTGGGTGTTGCCGTCATACGACGACCGCTCCGCTCGCCGAGCTCGCGGGTTGCCGTATCGCAAGCGCAAGCTCAAAGATGGGACAAAGCCAAAAGCTCACTTCAAATATTTATCAAAAGCAAAAAAGAAATCCGCCGAGTGGAAGGATATGATATTTCAAATATAGGCGGGCAATACGCCGTCGGATCAATGGCTGTGTTTGTTGACGGCCTGCCCGACAAAAGCCAGTATCGTAAATTTAAAATAAAATATTCTGGCGAGATGCCGGATGATCCGAAAATGATGGCGGAAATTATTGCGAGAAGAATGCGACACACCGAATGGCCAACACCTGATTTAATAATAGTAGACGGCGGCATAACGCAACTGAACGCCGCCCGCGCGGTTTTGCCGAAAAACCAGCCAGTCGTCTCTCTCGCTAAAAAAGAAGAGGAAATTTACGCGCCTAACCGTCCGCCCATACATGCCGCCCAACTCGGCAACGAAACAAAACTTTTTCTCCAACATCTCCGCGACGAAGCGCATAGATTTGCTATCTCGTATCATAGGAAACTGCGTGAAAATTTACGAGATCACAAACAGTGATGTGTGTGATATCTTTCATATAAATTTGTGGTAGAATAATGTGTAATAGTAAAGCTATAAACAAGCACTATGCAAAAACCATATTACGAAAACAAAAATTTCACTCTCTATCAAGCAAGTTGCTTGGATATTCTTGCCGAGCTTCCAGAAAATTCAGTTGATATGGTTTTTGCGGATCCTCCCTATCTTCTTTCAAATGGTGGTTTTACTGTTCACGCTGGACGGCAAGTGAGCGTTAATAAAGGAGAATGGGATAAAAGCAACGGGTTGAAGAAAGATTTTGAATTCCACCTTGAATGGATACAAGCCGTCAGGCGTGTATTAAAACCGTCTGGCACACTTTGGATCAGTGGAACTTATCACTCAATTTACCAATGCGGTTTCGCACTTCAGGTTGCAGGATTTCACGTACTTAACGATATTGCATGGTTCAAACCGAACGCATCACCGAATCTAAGTTGTCGATTTTTTACCGCAAGTCATGAAACGATTATTTGGGCGAGAAAAGATAAAAAGGCAAAACATATTTTCAATTATGATTTAATGAAAAACGGCACTTGGCCAGAGGACGCATTAAAAAAGCCAGGACTTCAAATGCGTTCGGTTTGGTCTATGGGAACTCCAAAGCCAATTGAAAAGA
>CAYIVQ010000047.1:0-5820 GCA_964366905.1 uncultured Candidatus Saccharibacteria bacterium | reverse complement strand
TACCACCGAAATTCCATCTAATATACCTGTCCAGATTTTCCAGACCATTATAGTTATTCGCAAGGAACCGGACTTGGCTGCGGAGCGGGAGCAAAAACTCCTTTCACTGCGTTTATAAGTTTTTCTTTCCACTTCCTCATCTAGATCTTGCCGGTGGGAGCGGATTGCAAGCGGAAAAATAATTCATTAATCCCTGCAAAATAAGCAAACTTCCGATGAACAGAGTGAAAATAGAAAGATAAAATTTGCCATTCAGCAGGTTAATAATCGGGGAAAGGAATAATACAAGAACAATGAATAAATTAACAATTCTAAACTTATAATCTAGAATCTTGAATGGATTTAATGCATCAGGATATTGCGCGACTATCTTCTCTCTAAATCTCACATTTTTTACAAAGAAAGTAGCTTCAATAAACACGATAAGCATTAAGATGCCAAGCCAGAAAATATAGTTTATTTCTTTCGCACTAAGCACAAGAAGACTTAAGATTAATGCCGCGACAAGCCCGTAGCAAACAGCACATGCCTTTGCCAGCCAAAAACAATTCTTCCCTGTCAGTTTTTGCCACCATTGAGAAAGTTTTTCCAGCTTTTCCAGTAGCCAAAAATCAATTCTTACAAGCATCATATCTCACCCCCTGTTCATTTTCTGCTATTGTTCCCTAGAGTCACCATCTTTATGTTTTACTGTTTTTTTCATGAATTCACCTCCATTTCCCCCCCCTTTATTTGATTGTTAAAAAAGCTTTTTAATTTCTTGGCAGAATACAAACAATGAGCCGTTCTGTCAACATTTCTAACGCTCGTTAAAAGTGATAAGATTATCCGATGCTTAAGATTTATAATTCTCTGACAAATAAAAAAGAAATTTTCCGGCCGAGACACGGCAAGCAAGTGGATATGTTCGTCTGCGGAATTACCCCATACGACTCCCCTCATATAGGCAACTTCCGAGTGGCTATAAACTACGACGTGATGGCAAGATATTTGCGTTCCCGCCGATATAAAGTTTTTTATTTGCAAAATATTACCGATATAGACGACAAAATCATCAAAGCATCGCAAGAAAAAAATATGCCATGGCAAGAGCTTGCCGAGCATTATTTCAAAGAACATATTGAAGTGTCCAAACGGTTGAATATTAAAAGCATTTCCAAATATGCTAAAGCGACGCGGAACATAAAAGAAATTATCGCGCAAATCCAAACACTTATTAAAAGAGGATACGCATACGAAAAAAACGGGAGTGTGTATTTTGAAGTAAGAAAATTCAAAGACTACGGCAAGCTTTCTCATCAGAACTTGGCGAAACTGCACAGATCAACACGGCTGGAAGAAGACGCGAATAAAAAACATCCTTATGATTTCGTTTTATGGAAAGCCGCGAAAGAAAATGAACCCTATTGGCATTCGCCATGGGGATATGGCCGGCCCGGATGGCACATTGAAGACACCGCCATAACGGAGAAGTTTTTTGGCGCTCAATACGATATCCACGGTGGAGCGACGGAATTGAAATTCCCCCATCATGAAGCGGAGATTGCTCAAGCGGAAAGCTCAAGCGGGAAAAAGCCGCTGGTTAAATACTGGCCTCATGCCGGACTTTTGATGGTAAACGGCGAAAAAATGTCCAAATCGCTCGGTAATTTTATCACCGGCAAAGAAATGATCGAAAAGCATGGCGCCGACAATTTCAGATTTATGATTATATCATCGCATTACCGGTCTATAATAAATTACACGGAAAATTCAATCGCCCAAGCAAAAATAAATCTTGGTAAAATCATAAATGGCGCGAATACGATAGGGAGAATAAAAAACAAAACAGGAAAAGATGTTGGCGTAGAAAAATTTGAAAAAAAGTTTGTGTTGGCAATGGATGATGACTTCAATACCCCGGCGGCAATTTCCGCTATTTTTGAAATGATGAATTATTTCAACCAATTTCAACAAAAAAATAAAATAACCGCGAAATCAGCCAAAAATGCTTTGGCTTTCTTGAAAAAAGCTGAAAATATTTTGGGAGTTTCTTTAATTGGAGCAAAAACCCGAGAAATACCGGAACACATCATAAAACTGGCGCGGGAAAGAGAAAAAATGCGCCAAGAAAACAACTGGGCGGAAGCGGACAAAATACGAGAACAAATACGGCTGGAAGGATATGTAATCAAAGATCTGGGAGATGGGTTTGAAATAACAAAATAAAATTTTTAATGTTTTTAGGACTTACGCGTTTGCCCAAGTTCGAGGCAAAATCGAGGCTTGAGGCAAGGCGTACTTTGATACGGCGAGTCTCAAACGCAGATTTTAACGAAGAAATTGGGCAAACCCTTCCTTGTGGCTTGAGCAGATAATACTCTGATGTAGATTAATTGCTTGCTCAAGCGCGTAAGTTCTAATTTTGACATTCTGCTCGTACTGGTTTAAATTTACCTTACTATGACTAAACGAACTGCTAACGAAATAGACAAAATTCCTCCTCAAAATCAAGAAGCGGAACAAGCAGTGCTTGGTTCTCTGCTTTTGGACAAAGAAGCTATTTATAAAATAGCCGATACTTTGCAAACCAGGGATTTCTATTATAGAAATCATCAAATAATATACGAAGCGATTATTTATTTATACGAAAATCGCGAACCGATAGACTTGATCAATCTTTCAAATCGCTTAAAAGCGCTTAATCTGTTAAACGAAATTGGGGGAACCAGCTATCTTACGAGTCTTGTCAATTCAATTTCCACCCCTGCTCACATCACATCTCATTCCAAGATAGTGCACAAAAAACGGGTATTGAGAGATTTGATATCCGCCTCTTATGATATCGCCTCGCTCGGATACCGCGAAGATGAAGATACCGACATTCTGCTCGACGAAGCGGAGAAAAAAATATTCAGCATATCTCAAGATGTTATTTCTCAAAACCTCGCTCCAATAAAAGACGCATTGGAAGAAGCGTTCGGACGAATCGAACGGCTCCATCAAGGTAATGGAGAATTACGGGGCGTGCCGACAGGATATCCAAAGCTGGACAACTTGCTTGCCGGCCTGCAAAAATCCGACCTGATTATTCTTGCCGCGAGACCCAGCTTCGGCAAAACATCGCTCGCGATGGATATAGCCAGAAATGTGGCGTCCTTGAAAAAAATGCCTGTCGGAATATTTAGTTTGGAAATGTCTAAAGAACAAGTTGTGGACAGACTGATTGCCGCCGAAGCAAGAGTTGATTTGTGGAAATTAAGAACCGGCCAGCTTTCTGATGAGGGAGAATATAATGATTTCGTAAAAATCAGAGACGCGCTTCATACTCTCTCGGAAGCGCCTATTTTCATAGAAGATTCCTCCAGTTTAAATATTATGCAGATACGCACAATGGCGAGGCGCTTACAGGCGGAACACGGACTTGATTTGCTGGTCATTGACTATCTCCAACTGATTCAACCGCGTAGTTCATATGACTCTCCCGTGCAAGCGATCACGGAAATATCTCGCTCCCTTAAAGGGCTGGCAAAAGAACTCAATATTCCTGTCGTCGCGCTCTCCCAGCTTTCCAGAGCGGTTGAACAAAGAACCGATAATAAGCCGAAATTATCAGATCTGCGCGATAGCGGCAGTATAGAGCAGGACGCCGATGTCGTGATGTTTATCCATCGCGAAGATAAGAATAAACTTAACACGGATAGAAAAAATATGGCCGATATCATCATTGCCAAACACAGAAACGGCCCTCTTGGAAAAGTAGAGCTGTATTTTAACGACCAAAGATCAAGTTTTGAAAATGTCGCGGATAATATGGGCTCATCAGGAGAATATAAAACTCCGGATATATTTTAAAAACACAGAAATAAGTCTATAAAGCCTAGGAATATCGCAAAGTCGCGTCTGACGCGATGAAGCGACTCAATGACTTTCGACTTTATGGACTTTATAGACTTTCAACTACACTATGTTCTCCAAATCTATCCAATCTCTCATTGATCAACTTGTAAAGATTCCTGGCATCGGTCCTCGCCAAGCGACTCGAATCGCGTATCATATACTGAAAAGACCGGCGGAAGATGCGAAGGCGCTGGCCGAAAGCATAATATCGGCAAGAAAAAAAATTCGCGCCTGTCCGGTGTGTTTTTTAAGCTATGAACCGGCAGATACTCAACAAAAAACCTGTGAAATCTGCGCCGACAAAAAACGAACCAAAATAATCATATGCGTTGTGGAAAAAGAAACGGATGCCGAGGCTATTGAAAATTCAGGGTTATTCCGCGGCGTTTATCATGTGGTCGGTGAAGAAGTTGATGTATTGGATAAAAATAAACAATCACCGTCTGTAAAACGCCTTCTTGAAAGGATAGCTTACATTCAAAAACAGCTTCCTCCGGAAAAACAAAAAGAGATGGAGATTATATTGGCGACTAACGCTAATGTTGAAGGAGACGCGCTTGCATTATATCTGGAAAATATTATCAAGCCTCTTGGCGCGCGAGTTGCTCGTCTTGGCAGAGGACTCGCTTCCGGCGCGGAGCTGGAATACGCTGATAAGCACACGCTTATGAATGCAATAGAACATAGAACTTAGCGAGTAGCTAGTAGCGACAAAAAAATAAGAAAAATATTCGCAATACAAAAACAGTTCCTTTTAAGGAACTGTTTTTGTATTTTTTCTACTCGCTATTCGCTAAGTTCTATGTTCTGTAGCATCTACTCGCTTATTTAATGAGTACTTCCGTAAACATTTGCCTATGGCCTTTTTTTGTTCGTTCTCTTTTCTTAGGCTTATATTTATACACAATGAGTTTCTTATTCCTGCCTTGATTGGTAATTTCTCCAATAACCTTAACATCCTTGAGATATGGTTGGCCGATTTCCACTTTATCTTCGTCTGACGCCTGAAGCAAAACCCTATCAAAAATCACCTCGGCACCCGCTTCTCCGTCGAGTTTTTCCACTTTTATTTTATCGCCTTCTTTAACTTTGTATTGCTTCCCGCCTGTTTCTATAATGCTAAACATGGTTCTGAAAAATTAATATTACGCCTGCTAATGTAGCATGCATTAACCCTATTGTAAAGTCTTTTATCAATTAGAACAAAAAACCCCATCCAATTATTATTTGGATGGGGTTAAGATAAAACTCAATATTAAAGTGCTAATGGCTTTAGACGATCCCGAACCACATCTTGATGGATGAGATCAGGAAGCGCCACGCCCTCGATCACCACGTTACGTGCGGCACAATCTTCCATTGTATCCATACTGCACTCGTTAAAAAGAGTGATGGATTCTTGGCCGAACCGAACCGCCTGCTTGTTATCACCAGCCTTCTTGTAAAGCATGGCAAGAACATAGGCGTACTCGGCTGGACTCTTGTATCTAGTACCCACCTCGGTCAGGCCGTTAAGGGCTTTCTGGGGAATATTTCCTCCTTCTTCCTGACGCTCCTTGATCTAGGCTATTTTACTACAAATGAGACAAGTGAGACACGGAAAAAGGTGCTGTCTCGTGTCTCATTTTAATTGCTTCATCCCCTCATGAGTATTTTAAATACTCTTTTTGGACTCTTGTAATAGTTTAATATATTTTTTAATTCTCGTGTCATTATAGATCTTGATGGGTTGCTGCGTCTCAAAAAAGACTTCTTTATTTTTAAGTTTGTTAAGATAGGAATCAAAAAAATTATCGAGATGGCTTATTTGTCTTAGAATTATTTCTTCTTTTTCTCTATACTCTTTCTTCAAATCTTCTTCTTTAATGACCGACAATAGATCTCTATGGCAGGTACCCATTTTTTAAGACACTGTTTCTACAAGTTGGTTCGACCTTTCAA
>CAYIVQ010000046.1:0-5943 GCA_964366905.1 uncultured Candidatus Saccharibacteria bacterium | reverse complement strand
TTTACTTGTAAAAAGTCCAACTCAACAGGCGTTTCTCTGCCGAATATCGAAACCAGAACCTTAATCTTCCCTCTTTCTTCGTCCACCTCGGAAATTTTCCCGTCATAATCGCGGAACGGTCCGTCCGTGATTTTCACTATATCGCCCACCGACACTTCAATCTTGTATTTCGGCTCATCCACGCCCATTCTTTGTTGAAGTATCTTCACTTCTTCCGAAGATAAAGGAGTTGGGGTTGTCCCCGTGCCGACAAAACCGGTCACTCTCGGAGTATTGCGAACAACATACCAAGAATCGTCTGTCACCACCATATTCACCAACACATATCCCTGATAAATCTTTTCTTCCACTGTTTGCCGTTTGCCGTTTTTAATCTTGATCTTTTTTTCTTTCGGGACAAGCACGTCAAAAATTTTATCTTCCATTCCCATAGATTCTATTCTTTGCTTTAAGTTGCGCGCCACAGCATCCTCATATCCGGAATATGTATGAATGGCATACCAATTTCTTCCTTGTTCCAATGTTTGTTTAGACATTATATTATATATTTGCTTAAGATAAACGAGAACAGCATATCCAGAGCCCCAAGAAAAAACGCCGTCGCAAGCGAAAAAGCAATCACTATCAGAGTGTTTTGCATAGTCAAACGCCTCGTCGGAAAACTTGTTTTCTGAAGCTCAACTTTGGTCTCTTTTAAAAAAATAACTATGGCATTTAAAATATTTGGCATGTTTTTTGTAGGACGTGCGCGTTTGCCAAAGTTCGAGGCAAAATCGAGGCTTGAGACGAGGCGTACATTGGTACGGCGAGTATCAAACGCAGATTTTAACGAAGAAATTGGGCAAACCCTTGCGGCTTGAGCAGATGATGTTCTTAGATTGATTACTCGCTCAAGCGCGCACGTCCTACTTTAAAAAAAGCCCCCAAACGGGCATATTGGTTGATACTACTATGTTTTTAATCCAGAGTCAACACTAAAAAATATTTAAGGTAATCTGACAAAATCCTTCACTATTTGAATGATACTGTAAGCTATAACGGCAACCGTAATTCCCACTATCGCGTAAAAAATAGTTTTCCCCGCTTTAACGGCGTTCTGCGGATTGCCGCGGCTTGTCATAAACAAAAATCCGGAATAAAGAGCCATGGCTACGGACAATACACCTATAAACCATGAAAATAGATTCACTACATTAAGAATAGTGCCCACCACTGTTGTTTTAGTGCTCTCCCATGAGCATTGAGCTGAAATTAACGGCATTGGTCCGGCGTTTCCTGGTTGTATAGTATTTATGGCTTGCTGATTAGCATCCAACGTGCTCATCACCAATGTAACAAGCGCGGTGGACAAAAGTAAAATGCCCGCTCCGATAATCGTCCACACCACGACTTCATTTGCTTGCTTAATTTTACCCGGCTGGCCGGCGGAAGTTAAATACAAAAAACTCGCCCAAAGCATCATAATCACCGCTATCGGCGGCATTAGCTTTATAGTGATAAACTGGGTAACAAAACAAATCAAGTCTGGAATAGTTTTCGGCTTGATTGGAGATTCAATTGACACCGTATCCCCATAAACTAAAAACGGCAATGTAAATACGCCGCAAACAATCAGTAAAAATAAAAATGCCGCGACCGTTTTATTCTTAATTCTTAATTCATAATTCATAATTCGTGCTTAAACATCCAAATTTTTCACATCTTTCGCGCGCGATTGGATAAAGCGTTTGCGAGGCAAAACATCCGAACCCATCAAAATGTCAAAAATCTTATCGGCTTCCTGCGCGTCCGCGACAGTCACGCGTTTTAAAACGCGATTTTCCGGATCCATAGTGGTGGTCCAAAGCTGATCGGGATTCATTTCCCCCAAACCTTTATATCTCTGGATTGAAACGCCTTTGATTTTCTCGTTGTCGTCATACGGCGACTGCTCCGCTATCTCTGTTCGCGGGTTGCCTTCTTCGTCCTTTTCAACAGCGCCATCTTCCTCATCGGCTTCTTCTTTCCCCGCTTTTGCCGGCTTTTTGGCTTTCTTCGTTTCGCTCTCGCCCTTATCCTTTTTAAATGCCGATATAATTCTTTCTTTTTCAGCGTCAGCGTACGCGTATTCCACTTTTTTCCCGGCTTGAATTCTATACAACGGCGGCTGGGCGATATAAATATATCCGCTATTTATTAAATCCGAAAAATATCTGTAAAAAAGAGTCAGCAAAAGAGTGCGGATATGCGCCCCGTCCACATCGGCATCGGTCATAATGATAATTCTGTGATATCTCAATCTTGAAATATCAAATTCGTCGGCAATAGCAGTTCCCATGGCGATAATCAACGCCTTAATTTCTGAAGACGCTAAAATCTTATCCAACCGCGCCCGTTCAATATTTAAAATCTTGCCTCGAAGAGGCAAAATCGCCTGAAATCTCCTGTCCCTGCCTTGCTTGGCCGATCCGCCTGCGGAATCGCCTTCGACAATATACAATTCCGAATCTTCCGCTTTGCGCGATGAACAATCAGACAGCTTGCCGGGCAAAGTAAATCCTTCCAGAGCGCCTTTGCGCAAAACGGTTTCCCGCGCCGCTTTGGCCGCCTTGCGGGCTTTCTGCGCTAAAATGCATTTCCCCAAAATAGCCCGCGCGTCCTGCGGGCGCTCTTCCAAAAAATCCGCGAGCGCGGCGGAAACAACTGTTTCCACGGCTGTTCTGCCTTCAATTGATCCGAGCTTTGCTTTAGTCTGCCCTTCAAACTGCGGCTCCGGCAATTTGACCGAAATCACGGCAATCAGCCCCTCGCGCACGTCATCACCGGAAAGATTGTCATCCGCTTCTTTCAGAAGGCCGTTTTTTCTCGCGTAATCATTAAGCACTCTTGTTAAAGCCGCTCTAAAGCCCGTCAAATGCGTACCTCCTTCGCCGGTTGAAATGTTATTGGCAAAACTTATTTCTTTGCTGGTAATATCGGTTACATATTGGAAAGCCGTTTCCACCATCATTTGATCGGCGATTTTATCCACATAAAAAATATTTTCATGGATCGGCTCCTCATCCCGATTCAGATGCTTTATCATTGAAACAATCCCGCCTTCAAAATACAGAGTATGCGATGGCACCGGCAGATTTAATTCTCCAAGATAATACACTGATTCGTCTATTTTGCCTTCATATCCGCGCGCGTCTATGATTCTGACTTTCATCCCGCGCACAAGATATGCCTGCTGGCGCAGATGGTCTTTTATCTTTTGGAAATCAAATTCCAAAGCGGAAAAAATTTCCGGATCCGGAGCGAATGTCACAATGGTGCCGTGCTGTTTTGTATTGCCGATTTTTTTAACCTTTGCTTTCGGCTGGCCTTGTTTGTATTCCTGAAAATGTACTCCGCCGTCTTTATACACCTCCGCTTTCAGCCATGAAGACAGCGCGTTCACGACAGAAGCGCCCACGCCATGTAAACCGCCGGAAATCTTATATGAACTGCCGCCGAACTTGCCTCCGGCATGAAGCGTCGTCAACGCCGTTTCCAGCGCGGAAACTTTTGTCTTGGGATGAATATCAACCGGAATGCCCCGTCCGTCGTCCGCCACCCGCACTACATTGCCCGGTAAAATCGCCACTTCTATTTCCGTGGCAAAACCGCCCATCGCTTCATCGCGGGAATTGTCAAAAATCTCCCATACCAAATGGTGCAGGCCATCAACGCCGGTTGAACCTATATACATCCCCGGCCTCCGCCGGACCGGCTCTAACCCCTCTAAAACATAAATATCCTCCGCCGTATAGCGAGGATTTGTGTTATTTTCTTCTTCTTTTCCCTTTTGAACCATGTAAACATTTTAGCAAATTTCAGCGCCAATGTCCATTCCGAAATAATGAAAAAGCCATTGTGTTTTAAAAAACACAATGGCTTTGTTTTTTATTTAAAAACAGTGATTTTTGTAGCTACTCTTTCCTCAATAAGAACATCTTTGATAATTGCTCTAATGATGCCAAGTAATTTTTCAGCGTCTTTTTCTTTAAGACTAAGAATCTGCTCAAGCGATTTCGATTGCTTTTTATTCTCTTCTTCCGCAAGCGCTTGTTCAATCACTTTGGCATCTTTCTCAGCTCTTTCTCTGATTTCGCTATTCTTAAGACGCTTTAAAATGTCATCCGTAATGTCGCTAAGCGAAGGATCCTCGCCATGACCTTCCCAAATTCTTTTGCTCATCTTTATCGCCTCCTTTTTTTGTTAAAAAGCCGCTCATTTTTATTCTTAATTCATGATTCTTGATTCGTAATTCTATTTCCTAATTTCCCATCCCTTCCCTTTAATCGCATTTATTATGCCGTCAATTATACCATTAATCTCATTATCGGTCAATGTCCTTTCGGGTGATTGGAAAACTAAATGAAACGCCAGGCTTTTTCGCTCCGCTTCCAAGTTCTTGCCGTCATACGGCGACTGCTCCGCTCTCTGCGTTCGCGGGTTGCCCTCATATATGTCAAAAAGTTCAATGTCTGAAAGCAATTCTCCGCCGGCATTCTCTATGACCGCCTGCGCGCCATCAACTGCGATTTCAGAAGGCACAACAATAGCAATATCTCTCTCCACCGCCGGGAATTTACTGATTGGCTTATAAACTATTTTTTCTTGCGCAAATTCCAGCAATACGGAAAAATCAAGTTCAAACGCTGCCGTTCTTTCTTTTATGCCGATTTTTTCAAGCAAAGCCGGACTAATCTCGCCCAAAATTCCGACTTGCTTTTCTCCGATTTTAATCTCCGCCTTTCTCCCGCTGTGCCAAAAATGTTCACTGGAAATATCAGGTTTATATAAAACATCGTCAATGCCGAGCTGTTCAAACAACATATCAGCCGCGCCTTTCAATTCATAAAAAATATTGGCGCCGTTTTTGCCGCTTTCTTTTTTAGAAGAAATAACCCCGCCGATATTAGTATGCTCGCTGATTTTCCCATTCTCGCCAAAAACAAAAATATTTCCCAGCTCAAACAAGCGCGCTTCTTTCCTATGTTTCATATTCTCATAAATATTGGAAAGCAAATTCAAAATCAATTTCGGGCGAAGATGCTTTTGTTCTTCAGATATCGGATTGGCAACCGTCGCCATCATACGGTGACAGCTCCGCTCTCTCTGTTCGCGGGTTGCTAATTCTTGATTATTCATTCCCCAATCCTGCGCCTGCCGCTCGCTGATAAAAGTTCTGTTATACGCCTCGCTGAATCCGCAACCCACCAAAATGTTTCTGATTTTTCCGGCAAACACATATTCGTCGTTGACTTTCGGCAAAGCGAGCGATTCTTCCGGCAAAGACGCGGATACTTTCTCAAGACCATAAATCCTGACAATTTCTTCCGCGATGTCTGCTTCTGTTTCTATGTCCAGCCGTTCAGGCGGAACGCCAGCCAGATAACCGTTCTTTTTTACCGCTTTTTTAACGGAAAAACCGAGCCGTTTCAAAATATCAAGCATTTCTTTTTCTAAAATATTCGCGCCGATAAGTTTGTTGATTGAAACAGGATTAAAAAATACCGCAGCCGGAGAATAAGCTTTCGGATTTGTATCTATCGCGCCTTTGGCGATCTCGCCTCCGGCCAATTGCTGAATTAAGCTCGCGGCATAATCAAGCCCTATGAACGCGAGCGCCGGAGAAATTCCATTCTCAAAACGCGCTGACGCGTCCGTCCGCAGATTGATTTTTTTGGAAGTCCGCCTTACTGAAGCAGAATCAAAACATGCGGATTCTAAAATAATATTTTTGGTATTCGCATCCACTTCCGCCTTCTTCCCTCCCTTTATTCCGGCCATCGCCAATGGCTCCGCTTCATCGGCAATCACTAAAATGTTTTCATCTAATTTTATTTCTTGATTATCAAGCGTTATGATTTTTTCATCTTTTTTTGCTTTGCGAATGATAATTTTTGCAGTTTTGGATTTCGGATTTACGCTTTT
>CAYIVQ010000045.1:3172-6129 GCA_964366905.1 uncultured Candidatus Saccharibacteria bacterium | reverse complement strand
TAATCTGATAATGGCCGCCTTTTATTTCCGCGATTTCGGTTTTCGCTCTCATCACTACCGGTCCTCTACCGGTGTTGTAAGCGACCGCTATTTCTTTTTGATTGTAAATCATGCCACCAGTCGGAAAATCCGGCCCTTTAACGAACTTCAAAAGATCGTCTGTTTCGGCATCAGGATTATCTATGAGATGCGCCGTGGCATCAATAAGTTCGCCGAGATTATGCGGAGGAATAGAAGTTGCCATGCCAACAGCAATGCCCATCTGACCATTGAGTAGAAGCTGAGGGACTTTGGCGGGCATAACTTTTGGCTCTTTTCTTGTGCCATCGTAGTTATCCGTGAAATCAACGGTTTCTTTTTCAATATCCGTCAATATTTCTTCGGCGATGGCATGCATTCGCGCTTCCGTGTATCTCATCGCTGCCGGAGAATCCCCGTCGACGGAACCGAAATTGCCCTGGCCGTCTATGAGCGGATAACGCAGGGAAAAATCTTGAGCCATGCGCGCGAGCGCGTCATACACGGAGAGATCGCCATGTGGATGATACTTGCCTAAAGTGTCGCCGACAATGCGGGCGCATTTCAAAAACTTCACGTTGTGCCTTAAACCAAGTTCGTGCATAGCATAAAGAATCCGACGATGAACCGGCTTCAAGCCGTCCCTGACATCCGGCAAAGCGCGCGACACAATAACAGACATCGCGTAGTCCAAATAAGACTCGCGCATTTCATCCACGATTTCACGAGGTTCCACTTTACCGATATTGGATTTTTGTTCTTGGTCGGACATAACAAATCAAAATTTATTTAAGCACATCTTTCACTCCCGCCATCAAGCTATCTTTCAATCCGGGCAAAATAAATTTTCCTTCCAATTCTTTCTTTTCAGATGAAATTTCCAAAGCAGCGCTTTTTACGGAATTCTTGATCGAAATCAAGTATAAAATAAAAATCGCGACGGCAAACACCGCCATAATGGCGAAAAATATTTTCCTGCGCGTATGTTCCGGCTTGGATTTAATTTTTTCAATAAAGCTGTTCATTGGTAATTATTTTGCTTCGGATTGCTAAGCAGTCCACACTTTTTATTCCAATTTCAACACCACCACTTTCGTCTCGCCTTGCGGTAAGTCTTTCTTTTTGACGCTGAATTTAGATAAAAACTCTGTCTTCTCCGCCCCCATCGCTTTAAGAAATTTATCGGCTCCGTCCAGTTTGACGGCAAGTTTCGGGACCTGATAATACATCGGGATCGCGATTCTCGGCTCTATCTCGCCAACAACGCCAACCGCCTCTTCCGCGTTTAAAGTATGAGATTCCAAATCATCAAACTTATGCTTGCCGCCCACTGGAATCATTAAAATATCCACCGCGCCGATTTTATCCAAAATACTCTCCACTTCCGATTTACTGACATTGTCCAAATGGCAAATGGACACTCCTTCTATTTCTATCGTATAAACGGTTGATTTTCGCGGACGATTTTTTTCTCCGTGGTAATAAGACACTCCGCTTATCAATACTCCTTTAACTTCGTATTCGCCTTCTCCATTAATCACAAAACCGCCTTCAAAAGAAGGTAATTCCTCGCTCCCGTTATTATCGGAAAACAAAACAATGTCCGCTCTCCCTCTGGGCGGATTTAACCCTATTTTTTTATTGAATGGGCTTAAAATGACGACGAGATCACCGCTGGTGATCTTAAAACAAGATTGCCCGTACCATGTTATTTGCATATCCAAAGTTTAGCATATTTGAAAGCAGAAATAAAGAGCATGTTTTGTGTTTCGAATTTTGATTTTTATGATATAATAACCAGCATGAAAAGCAAAAAGAGTTTGATTATAATCGGAGTAGCGTTAATTATATTCGCGCCATTAATCGCTTCCGCCGGTCTTGTTCCCTGTGGCGGGACGGGCGCAAGCGACACCCCGACCGTTCCTTGCAATCTCTGCCATCTTTTCACGCTGGTTCAAAAAATACTGAATTTTCTGGCTTGGATAATAGCGCCGACGCTTGCCGTTTTGGTTATCGCGGTCGGCGGGTTTAAAATAATGCTTTCCGGGCCAAAACCGGGACTGCGAAATGAAGGAATTAACGCTATAAAAATCGCCATCACCGGACTATTGATAGTTTCCGCCGCATGGGTCGTGATAAACGAAACGCTGTTGTTTTTCACAAACACGACGGTAGACGGCGCGGCAAAATTAAATATCGCGAATATGCCATTGCCGTGGCATAAAATCGAATGTGTGATTCCGAAAGTGATAATAACCCCGCCGATTACTCCTCTAGCGCGCTTTACTAATGTTAGCTCGCCAGAACTAGCAACTTTGATTTCATGCATAGCAGGTAAAGTTTCTGGTCTGCGAATTACATCCATCACTGATAATAATATTGGTAATGGACTATGCGATCCAATGGATCTGAATGAAAGTTTTAATGACTCAAACAATTGCCAACATGCGCAATATTCCTGCCACTACGGGGGACAAAATTGCGCATCTCGAGGAAGTTTTGCGTTTGACTTTGGGACACAAGTTGGCGACCCATCTTTCGCAACAATGCAAACAGCAATACTGCAATGCAATAGTGGAGCTTTTGTTCAATATGAAGGCAACCCGCCTCATGGCCACGCCAGTATCGGGACTGTTAATGGTTGTGGCTGTAATTAGTATCAATTCTTGAATATCAGATACCGAAAAGCGCTTTCACATTTATCGTCGTCTGCTTTGCCACTTCTTCAAAACTTATTTCTTTGATCTCCGCTAATTTTTCTGCGGCATATTTCACGTAAAACGGTTCGTTTCTTTTGCCGCGATACGGTTCGGGCGCGACATACGGCGCGTCGGTTTCTATTAAGATTTTATCCAAAGGAATGCGTTTTATATCTTCATAATGGCTATATTTTTTGAAAGTTATCACGCCTGCCAGCGAAATATAAAACCCCATTTCTA
>CAYIVQ010000045.1:0-3072 GCA_964366905.1 uncultured Candidatus Saccharibacteria bacterium | reverse complement strand
CTATATTTTTTGAAAGTTATCACGCCTGCCAGCGAAATATAAAACCCCATTTCTAGATATTTATCCAGATTCTCCCACGCGCCGACACCGCCAAAAAAATGCATGACGCCACGAGGTTTAAACTCCGCCCACTGACTTTTTCTTACCTCTTGGTTATTTGTTGCTATATGGTGTTTTGATGATAGGAAATTTTTTGTTGTTGGAGGTTGAACCTCGCTAAATTGAGCCTGCAATATCTCCAAAAGGTCTTCATGGGCATCGCGACAATGGATAATTAACGGCTTGCCGACTTTCCGCGCCAACTCAATGTGTTTTACAAAAAGCTCTTTCTGCTTTTCCTTAATTCCTGATTCATGATTCATGATTCCTGGTTTATGATTCGTAATTCTAAAATAATCCAGTCCCGTCTCCCCAATCCCCACCACTTTCGGATCGCGCGCCAGCTCTTCTATTTTTGCAAAATCATAATCCTCCTCCGCATCGTGAGGACTCGCCCCGTTAGAGATTTTATCTCTAACGGGGTGAATGCCGACTGTCGCATACACACCCTCTTCATAATGATGCGCCAACTCCACCGCTTTTTTTGACGATTCAACATTCGTCCCGACATTCACCATCCAAATCCCCGCTTCCAGCGCGCGCTTAATAACCGCGCCCCTGTCAGCGTCAAATTCCGGAAACTGAATGTGGCAATGAGAATCAAATAACATGAAGTATCGATACCAATATACTAATAATGCGAATTATACGAATAAAAAATCATAATTCGTATCATTAGTATAATTTGTATATTCGCATCGCTACGCTAATTTAGGAAACAGCGGTTGTTCCGGTTTTTTGAATATAACGGAAAATTCTTTTTTATCTAAAACTCCGCCTGCTTCTATCCCAATTGCTACCAATATTTTTCCAGCGGTTTGAGGCAAAAACGGCAAAAGTAAAATGCCGATAGCGCAAATGTTTTCCGCCAGCTTTTCCAATGTTTCGCGCGCCTTTTTCTCGTCCATCCGCGCGATTTCCCAAAGTCGGCTTTCGTCCACCAGTTTATTTGATTCGTCAACTATTTTCCAGACGACTTCCAGCGCTTTATGCAATTCAAAATTTTCAATCGCCTTTTTGTAACTTTCAAAATCGCTCTTTCGCGCTTCCGCCAACGGATTTTTTATTTGAATTTCATTAAATTTCTCTCCCACCGCAGTCACCCGCGACACCAAATTGCCTAGCCCATTTTGCAAATCGGCAGTGTATCGCTCCCGCAAACGCGCAAAAGAAAAGTCGCCGTCATCTCCAGAAGGAATCTCGCGCAAAAGATGATACCGTGTCGCGTCTATGCCGTATTTTTCAATCAGCTCCAGCGGGTCAATCACATTGCCAAGTGACTTGGATATTTTCTGTCCTTCCACACTGATATGGCCGTGAATGTAAACCGCGCGCGGGAGCTCCAAGCCAAGCGCTAAAAGTATCGCTGGCCAAATCATCAAATGAAACCGCGCGATGTCTTTGCCGATCAAGTGAATATCCGCCGGCCATCTTTTTTCAAATTCGGCCGTTCCATAGCCAGCCCCCGAAAGATAATTCACCAAAGCGTCCGCCCAGACATAAATCATCTGGCTTTCGTCGTCCGGCACGGGAACTCCCCAGCCGACCGAAGCGACCGGACGCGAAAAGCTAATATCCCTCACTTCTTCATCGGAAAACAAATTTAAAATCTCTGCTTTGCGCCAAGCAGGTAAAATTTTAATGACATCTTCGCGAATTAACCGCTCCACTTCTTTTGAATATTTTGAAAACCGGAAAAAATAATTTTCTTCGCTGATTTTCTGGACCGGCTTTTTATGAATCAGACAAATGCCATCCTTCATCTCCGCCTCGCGCAAAAACGCTTCGCACCCGACGCAATAATATCCCTCGTAGCTTCCTTTATATATATCGCCTTGTTTTTGCAGTTTTTGCCAAATTTCCGCGACCACCGGCCAATGCTTTTCCTTGTCGCTTGTGCGTATTAAATTATCGTAAGAAATACCAAGTGTGTTGCAGACTTTTTTGTAATACGCCGTCATCTCATCAACAAATTCTTGCGGATCTTTCTCCGCCTTCGCTGAATCTTCGGCGGACAGGCCCGCTTTTTTCGCGGCTTCCTGAATCTTTTTCCCATGCTCGTCCGTGCCAGTCAGAAAAAAAACATCTTTACCCTGCTCTCGCCAAAACCGCGCAATCACATCCGCCTGCGCCACCTCCAGCGCGTGCCCCACATGCACCCGCGCGTTCATATACGGAATGGAAGTTGTAATGTAAAAAGTGTTTTTCATTATAAAAACATCATACTACACCCCAACAAAAAAACAACTTGGAAGCTGGGCTTCTAAGTTGTTTATGAAACTTAACTTCGTGTGATTTAATAATCTATAGTATAGTAGTATAACCTAGCCTGATAGGATCGCGCCCCTTGCATCAAATTCTTTACCCTCTTTTTTAATAAAATATACCGTTGCGGAAAGTGAATCATCATCGTCGTCTTTAGGATCAGTTTGTCTGAAAGTTAAATTTTTAATTTGCTTTTCAACCCGCTTTTCAACATCAGGAAAAAATTCATGAATTTTTATATCAATCTGCTCTCTTAAGTTATTTATTATTTCTTTATTCTTAGCCAAATCATCACCGTTCATCTTGAATGGAATAATCAGTGAATAACTTCTCTCTTTATTGTCAGGCGTTGGTGATCTAAAAATACCAACCACCCACTTACGACGCTCAAAGTAAGCTCCGCCACCTCCATATACTTGAACTTTCAAACCGTGGTTTACGTCCACAGTCCGAATGCTGTTTTTAAGTACTTTGAGACGTTGTTCAAAATTATCCATAAACTGCTCCGGAGCAAATTCTGCGTAATTTAAGTAACCCTCTCCAATCATATCTTCAACTTTTCTTTCTTTTTCTCTATCATCACTCATCTCTCTTTGTGTATCCGTCATATTTTCATCTTCAAATTTCTTGACCTCTTCCGGAGATAATTCTTGATATTTTTCTTTTTCCATATTTTTTATTTTAATTTTTAACTCTAAACCTACCCCT
>CAYIVQ010000044.1:1977-6578 GCA_964366905.1 uncultured Candidatus Saccharibacteria bacterium | reverse complement strand
AAATATTTTTTTGTAAAGGTTCATGCGCGCTCCTCCTTCTGTTATATGGTTGTTTTTATCTAAACTCTGTTATGAATGTAGCATTTTTAACATAAGAGTCAAGACGGATTTTCTTTATCTAATAATTTAAAATATTTCTTTCCTTTTAGTTTTTCCGGCAGTAAGTCATCTTTTGTGTATTTCTCGTATCCTTTGCCGTAGCCCAATTCTTTCATAAGTTTGGTCGAGGCGTTTCTAATTTTGAGCGGTATGGGTAGATTGCCGTGTTTTTTCACATCGGCCATCGCAAGTTGAAGCGCGTCGTAAGCGCTTCGATCTTTTTTGCAACCGGCCAGATATGCCACTCCGTGCGCCAAGTTGATGGCGCATTCGGGCAAACCGATTGTTTCCACCGCGCGAAATACAGCGTTAGCAACAACCAAAGCAGTCGGCTGGGCCAGACCAATGTCTTCGCTCGCGAAAACCACCATTCTCCGCGCGATAAACTTCGGGTCTTCCCCCGCGTCAATCATTCGCGCCAGATAATAAATCGCCGCGTCTGCTTGCCCGGCGCGCATGCTTTTGATGAACGCGCTAATAATATTGTAATGCTCCTCGCCTTTTTTATCGTATCGCAAGAATTTTGACTGTAAAGTGTTTTTCAGATTTTCCACCGTAATTTTTCCATAAAGAGAATTTGTATTTTCAAGCATCGTAATCGCCTGTCTGGCATCGCCGTTAGCCATTGCAACAAGCCAGTCGCGCGCGTCATTATCTATTTTGAACTTAGCGCGCGCGATAATTTCTTTCATTTCCTCTTCCGCGAGTTCGTTCAAAACAAACACTCTGCATCGCGAAAGCAAAGGCGAGATGACTTCAAAGCTCGGATTTTCTGTCGTCGCGCCAATCAGCGTCAATTCTCCTGTTTCTGCGAACGGGAGTAGATAATCCTGCTGGGCTTTGTTGAACCGGTGAATTTCGTCTAAAAATAATATTTTTTGTTTGCCGCCCACATCTTCATCTACAATCTTTTTAATATCCGCTTTTCCGGCAGACACGGCTGAAAGTTCAAAAAATTCAGCGTCCAATTCTTTGGCATAAATCCGCGCCAGCGTTGTTTTCCCCACTCCCGGCGGACCCCACAAAATAAACGAAAAAAGATGCCTTTGCTCGATGGCAACACGCAAAGGCTTACCGTCATACGACGACTGCTCCGCTCTCTCCGTTCGCGGGTTGCCCTCGCCTACTAAATGCTTCTGCCCTATGAATTCATCTAGTTTTTGAGGTCTTATTTTATCCGCTAACGGTTGCATTATTTAATTTATCAATTCATTATCATATACTCCCTGTCTATTCGCGAGAGCGCGGAAAGACAAGAAAACAATACTTAGAGCTATATAAAGCATTATATGGCTCGCGTAACTTATCGGCTCCTCTGATATCCCGAATTTTTCCGATTTCTCATGAAATATTTCAAGCAGATTGGAACAGATGATAAGCGCTATAGCAAACTTATTGTATCTGACAAAGCCATTTACATAAGGCAAAATGCGACCAATCTCGACAGCACGAATATAAGCGACTGAACCTATTATTGCGACAAAAATAATGTATGCAAATAACAATATATTTTCTTCTAATAATAAAAATATAAAATTGTTATTTATAAAAGATATGAGAATGACCAAAGAGACAACAACGGCTAAAAATCCTAATATGATAATTTCTGTTTTATTTTTTCGTGTCGCGCTAAAAAGAGTAATATCGGCTCCGATGGTTAAAATAATCAAACTTAAAAAATAAAGATAAGCAACAACAGAAAAGACTACTTCGTCGCTCAAACCAAAACTACGTTCGGCAAAGAATTCAAACAGATGAGAAATGGAAGCTATTATAAATGCTATCGCCGCCCCATGTATGAATTTTTCCAGAATCGGGTCGTGCGAATAATAATGGAAAAAACTGCGCAACACAGCCAGAAATACAAAAAATACCGCCAAAAAATGAACTATGCCATTTTCTTCAAAAAATTCCTGCCAGCCGAATAAAATGATAATGGCAATAATTCCGGCGTTTAAAGCAAATAAAACCGCCGAACTGAATATTTTGTCCAGATATTTCGCGATCCATGAATTGCTATGATGCAATGACATTAAATTTATTTTACCATATTATATTGAATCTTACACCCAATGGCATGAAGAAGAAATAAAAAGCCCTTTCGGTTTGAGACCTACTTGGGCTTTTGAGCGGTGGAAATGATTACTCTCCCCGCATAACTTTAATGGCAAGATTTAGAGAATCCTTACTCATGAAACTGAAATGGAGTTTTCCTTCTTTAACGCCATTTAAAACGAAATCGGTACCATATTCGAGACCGGCTTCGTTGAAAGCGTTGGCCATTCCAGTAGCTGCGTCAACGGCATCCCGCTCTATAAGTCCGGAAATCACTTTTTCAATATCGCATACCATGATTTCTCACCCCCCTTTTTTTATTGTATTTTTATTCAGTAACATGCCATTTTTTGCTGTCAGGTTTATCAAAATCCGGGAGCTTGAAAGCGTCATCGTTGACAAAAATTTTTAGCTCCCCGTTCTCTATTGCCACGCTCCCCCAAACAACATACTGCCTGGGGATCGCATAAAACGCGGCCAGTTCGCTAAATAAACGGTTAAATACAGGAGAAAGATCTTTCTCTGTATTGAGTTCAAAGCGGTCGATGATATCTAGAAACGCCCATGAGATAAATTTCCCGTCTTTTGTGATTAAAGCGCGCCCATCAATAAGAAACGAACAATACAAGCAATGTTTCGCAAATGACGTCAGCAATCCGTAAATGCCTTCTTCAATACTTTCCGCTAAGACAGAGATTAAGGATTGCTTCAATTCTTCATCCGGCGGCCATTCCTCTCCGCGCGACCTAAGCATATATTTTATCATCCGAAGGTCTTCCCCAGTTGGCTCTATCGTATTATCGTAAATAATCTCCGCGAGCTCTTTACTCGGTGCAAACTTCTCATATTCTTGGCTTTCTTTCGCCATAACATTTCCTCCTTTTATTTGAGTTAATATTTAATTTTTAAAGAAACAAAAACGCCATTTTTACTGCGTTTTATAATATCATATAATTTGAAAAAGTCAAATAAAAATAAAACCGCCACGGAACAACTGTTCGGCATGGCGGCAAAAAATTATATGATTGATTATTACTTTTTGAAATGTTCAAGCACCGGCTTGATATTCGGCGCAAGGTCTTTCGGAAGATCACTGATGTCAAACCAATTCCATTCGCGTATGTCCGCGCCCGGATTGATCTCTCCGATCCTTTTCGCCAAGAAGTGGACTAAGATAATGTCCATATCTCCATCCGGCGTTTCTTTCGTTATGTGCATGATATAAGGTTTTTTATCCAACACATCTATATCAATACCCATCTCTTCTTTTACTTCTCTCTTTGCATTATCGGCTAAGTTGGTATTATAATCTTCAACCTTGCCGCCGCAGAACTTCCAGAAGTTATCGTCACCGTGCTTATTTAAAAGCACTTTGCCGTTTTCAACGATAACCGGTCCTGACGCAATAATAATTTTTAGCATAGTTTGCCTCCTTTTTTAGGGTTCGTTAATTTAGAAAATAATAACATAAATCGGCATATATTGCAACATTTTCTGCGCTGAGTTCAATATCACTCCAACATCATTCTTGCAAGGCGGAGATCGTCATAGGAATATTTTCCTTTGAACTTTTCAAAAATCGGCGTAAGTTTCTCCGAGTCAAGCGCGCGAAAAGCGCCGAGAATATCCGGGAGCGCGGCGACAAGCGCCGGGGTAAGCAATCGCGCCAATTCGCCGCGGCTTATTTTCCCTCCTATAGCAAGTTTTTCAAGATGCGATAAAACTGTTCCTTTTGTAAGACCGCGCTCTTTGGCGATATCTGAAATCGTTTTTCCTTTCTGAAACAACGCCAGCGTCGCGTCATGTGTGTTCGTGCTCTTTCCCTTGCCAGACGTTTTAGCAGACGAAGATTTTTTTAATTTCCCTCCAAGCGCGATTATAAATTGCTTGTGCATTTGCTCAAGCTCTTCTCGCGGCATATCCGTGAAAATATTTATTGCTTCATCGGATTGAGCGCGAAACGACAAATCTTTGGCAAGAACGCTCGGATGAACCTGAAACGCCCTGCTGTTATAACCCAAAAGATACAAGCCGGAGAGCCGTCGAACACGAGATAGCGCCACATACCCCTGCCCGAATTCAAAAACATCGGTCAGATCCATCACCGCTTCGTCCAGACTCATCCCCTGGCTTTTATGCACCGTAATCGCCCATGCGAGACGAAGCGGCAGTTGAGTGATTTTGGCGCGGACTTTTCCATTTTCTTCCACCGCCCAATCCATCGGTTCTACTTCAACTAATTTTCCATCCCGTGTTTTTACGATCGGATTACCACTATACTTATTAAATTCTTTAACCTCTCCGAGCGTGCCGTTCACAAACCCTTCTTTCGGACTGTTTTTGGTAAACATCACCGCGGCGCCAGCTTTAAGATAAAGCGTTTCCGGCGAAAGACATCCTTTTTTAAGCGCGGCGATAAGCGCGTCCGAACCGCGCGAAGACATGGG
>CAYIVQ010000044.1:0-1877 GCA_964366905.1 uncultured Candidatus Saccharibacteria bacterium | reverse complement strand
CCGCCGATATGAGTCGCCGCGATGCCGGTTGACGCCGTTATCGCCGGCTCAATATCTCGCTCGCGCAAATACGCCACATATCGGTTGATAGTATGCGTTTTGCCGGACCCGGGTTCGCCGGTCAAAAAAACATTCGCTCCGGTTTTTAGTATTAAAAGCGCTTGCTCTTGAGTCATATTACTTTTTTATTATATCACACATTCAAAAACAAAAAACCGCCGGACAAGCCGCACGGTTTTTCAAAAAATATGAGTTCTACTCGACAAAAGTAAGCGCTTTACCGCGTTTATTGCTTCTTCCTGTTCTGCCAATGCGATGAACATAGTCATCGTAAGTCGCCGGCAAGTCGTAATTGATAACATGGCTAACATCGGCGATATCAAGCCCGCGGGCGGCCACATCGGTCGCCACCAATATCTTAACGCGATCACTCTTGAAAAGTGTGAGCGCTTGCTGGCGTTTTGAATGGTTTTTATCGCCGTGAATCGATTCGGCCTTAAATCCTCTTTGAATAAGCAGTTGCGATAATTTTTCCACTCCTTGCTTAGTGCGACCAAAAATAAGCACTTTATTGAACTCTTCGTTATTTAACAAATCATGGAGAACATCGAGTTTGCTGGCGCTTCGATCAACTCTCACCACATCCTGTTCCACATTTTTCGCCGTGTCGCCGGTTTTAACCGAAATTCTGACCGGTTCCCGAAGAAATTCAGAGATAAGCTTTTCAACTTCGCGCGAAAGAGTCGCCGAGAAAAAAAGTGTTTGGCGGTCTTTCGGCGTCCCCGACATAATAAATCGCATATCGTCTATAAAACCCATATCAAGCATCCGATCGGCTTCATCCAAAACAACCGTATTGAATTCGGATAAATTAATCATTCTCCGCTCTATCAAATCTTTTAGCCGCCCGGGCGTGCCTATAATAAAATTGTACTGATAGCGAAGCTCGGAAATTTGTTTGCCAATGCTGGCTCCTCCAATGCAACAGACGGAGAAAATTTGTTTTTCCGTTTTTGTTTTCGGAGTAAAACTTTTGAGTTCGTTATCAATCTGAATCGCCAATTCGCGCGTCGGCACGACAATCAAAATTTGTTCTTTCGGATTAAGTCGGACTTTATGAATTAGTGGGATAATAAAGGCGCCGGTTTTACCTGTGCCTGTGTTGGCAATGCCTAATAGATCCGCACCTTGGAGAACATGAGGAATAGCCCGATCTTGAATCGGCGTTGGTGTATCATACCCTTTGGCTAAGATCGCTTTTTTTAGCGCTTCACCAATTTTAAAATCCTGAAATGTATGTTCGGGTATAAAGCGCGTAACTTCTTCGGTTACTGCCGCTTTATTGATGAATCTGGAGATATCAATTCGTTCTCCTCCGCGATTAGCGCTCCGGCTGCTTCTGCGGCCGCCGAATTGAGAAAAACCTCTGCCGCGATTTTGAAACGGCTTTTGACTTGAATAACGCATATTTGTTTTATCTAACCTTTCATCTCATGAGTTTTTAGATAAAGCATTTTTGCGCTTTGACGTTTTAAGAGAAAAGTAAAATTCCTTAAAAGAAAAACCTAAGAGATTTAGTTATGACGCAATATTATATTAAAAATAATATTTTGTCAACCCCGTTAGAAGTTTAAAGATTGGCCATCTGTAAATAACGGTTAAGCCGTAAGGCGGTTCGCGTCGCGCCGATATTTTAAAATAAACCTTCTCTGAACTTCTAACGGGGTCAACCCCCAATAAAAAAACCGCGCGATTTATCGCCCGCGCGGTCTGGTATTTTGCCTACCTGACATTTCTCTTAATATATGATTTTATGTGATTTGGAAGACGAGTAATGGATTTTACTTTATAAGGAATATTCTTTGCATCCAAAATAT
>CAYIVQ010000043.1:0-6651 GCA_964366905.1 uncultured Candidatus Saccharibacteria bacterium | reverse complement strand
TCTCTGCGTTCGCGGGTTGCCATCATCAGATTCGCCGTTAAGCTCTCCGGAACGCATTTTACGGATAATGTCTTTGGCTTCTTCAATTCCTACTCCAAATTTTTCCGAAACACTTTTTTCAATTATACCATAACCCGCGCCTAAATTTCCAATACTGTTGATAACATTATCTCGAATCACAATAACATCGGTATTATTTTGGAATACAGAAACAAAAATAAAGTCTTTGCCAACCGATGAGTTCTCGGAGTTTTTCAGCTCCTCCAGCGCTGATTGCGTCAAATTGACAAACCCAAGCAACTCCATGCCTCGGCCGGCCGACAGATTTTCTATTCCGGCAATCAGTTTTTCACTAAAAGACATGGAAATCGCGTCCGCTATCAATTCTTTCCCGTTCAAACCGATAGGATCTGAAACGACAAATCCGTCGATGATAAATCTTTCTGTGGATAATTCTTCGTTTTGCTTGTTTACCGTTAACGATTCTAACTCTTCTTTAGTTATTTTTTTATCTTTATCGTGGCGTTCAATCTTCATCTGGCGAAATTTAAAGTCAGAAATATCGGCTCCGAATCCAAAAACCGCTCTTTTAGCAACGCGCATAATTTCAAGCGGTAAAGCTTGTAAAACCTTATTCAAATTCAATAAAATCTTATCCGCATCCGGCTCGCCTCCTTGTTTAATCTCCCCTTCTTGCGGTTCAACAGCGGAAGCTAAAATCGATATCGCGTTTCCTTCTTTTTTTCTTTCGACGACAAAAGTGCTTATTTTATCCGAATAAATATTTACGAAGAGCAGAACGGAATCGTTTTTGAGTAAATTTGATTTGGAGAGAAAATGCATTTCCATATTATATACAAACCGGAAAAAATTGCCAATAGAAAATATATGGATTATAATTAATATAATTAACAAAAATTCATGATGTCCATATTTAAATATTTTTACTTAACGAAATATTTGATATTTCAAACTTTCGGTTTGTTTATTATCATCGCGGCAATAGCGGCGATAATATTTTTAGTATTGCGCAAATTGCATTCGCTCAAAGCAGCGATTTTGCTTTCTTTGCTGTTTTTCGGAATTTTCATATTCTTTTTTGTGCCTATGGCGTTCCCCGGCGCTTTGCAGTATCCATTTTTCCTGAAAACCTATGGCCCGGCAGACGGCCCGACTATTCCGTTTAAAAATATGCTAGCTTTCTTCTCACAACTAGATAAGATGGAAAAAATCCAAAATATCGCCCGCGACCCCAACGATGTCCCTCCGCCAATCACCAGAACAGAGCCGGAAACGGTGAAAATAGAAATGGAAACAAAAGAAGTGATAGCCGAGATAGCGCCCGGAGTATCATACAACTTCTGGACATTTGACGGCACCGTTCCGGGCCCATTCTTGCGCGTTAAAGAAGGCGATACAGTTGAGCTGACTTTAAAAAACAATCCTTCGAGCGTCCATCCCCACAGTATTGATTTGCACGCAGTCACCGGTCCGGGAGGCGGAGCCGCAGTGACTACAGTCGCACCGGGAGAATCTAAAATGCTTAAATTCAAAGCATTAAATCCCGGGCTTTATATTTACCATTGCGCTTATCCGAATGTCGCCGCCCATATGGCGCACGGAATGTACGGCTTGATTTTAGTTGAACCGAAAGAAGGACTGCCTCCGGTGGATAAAGAATTTTATGTGGCGCAGGGAGAATTCTACGCTACCGGCAATCTCGGCAAAAAAGGTCTGCAAGTGTTTGACGCTCATAAAATGCTCGACAGTCAGCCCCAATATTTGGTATTTAACGGCAAAGTGGGGGCGCTTCTTGGAAATATGAACGCCAAAGTGGGGGACAAAGTGAGAATATTTTTTGGCAACGGAGGGGTTAATATGATTTCTTCTTTCCATGTAATCGGAGAAATTTTTGACAATGTATATCCGGAAGCGGCAATCGGCTCCGAACCGCATCATAACGTGCAGACAACGACAGTGCCCGCGGGAGGAGCGACAATAACGGAATTTATATTTGATGTCCCCGGGAAATATATATTAGTTGATCATGCGCTCGCTCGGCTTGACCGAGGGCTATTCGGCGCCATTCAAGTTTCCGGCGATGCAAACAAGGAAATATACGACGGCGATATGACCGTAAGCAAAGGGCATTAATAGAAAATAGAACTTAGCGAGTAGCGAGTAGAAAAAACCGGAGTTTTTAAGCTCCGGTTTTTTATTTTCACAAAATTTGACAAAAATAAGGAAATCTTATACTATATATTTTGTCATTCTGAGGGAGTCAGCGACCGAAGAATCTCTGAAATCAAGAAAAATACCGGATTCTTCGCAAGCTCAGAATGACAAGCATGAGGTTTCATAATTCAAAGTATTCATTAAGATAGCTATTTAAAAAAACCAATATAAAAAATAAAGAAAGGGGGCAAAAATGAAAGGATTGGGAATATTGTTGATAGTGATAAGCGGCGCGATGTGGATAGCGACAACCGGGATAGTCACACACATATTAAGAGATGATTCATTTAAGAGATTCTTGATATTCAAGAAACACAAGAAAATGCTGACATGGATAATCATCTTATCTGCGCTTATGTTTGTTTTAGCATTTCTTGGAGGCATGTATTCATGAAATTAAATCCTGTTTTACAGTAAAATAAACTAAAAAGGAGGGTAAGAACATGGGATTTTTAGGAACGTTAGGATTTATGATGACTATATTTGGTATTTTTGCGGTTTTCTTTATATTACTCAACGAAAAAACGGGCATTGGGACAGGTGTAATTCTTTGTATATTAGCAATGGGATTCATTTTTCTATCAACATCAATTCCTGATCTAGGGGAGCCGAAAACATCAATCAAAAATACCGGCGACTACACGGTAGCAGGATATATGGAGGGCGCCAAAGATAAGCAATTCTGCTACCTGATATTGGAAGAAGATAGCAAAGTAAAATTTTACGTTTTACCAAAAGACATGATAAATATCGTAAAAAGTGAAGATAAATCAGGAATTCTTGAAGTAGTAGAAAAAGCCGGGTTCAAAAAAGCAACTCTCTATCTCCCCGCCAATCAAATAAGCCATCACTAATTATATCTTAACCAATCAAAAAGCCAGAGTTTAATAAAACTCTGGCTTTTTTCTACTCGCTACTCGCTAAGTTCTACTCGCTTGTCTGCTCCACTGTCGCTCTTATCCTCCGCACGCCGGCAGACGACGCTTCTTCTTTGAGTATTTTAAAACGGCCAACTTCTTTAGTATTGGCAACATGAGGCCCTCCACAAAGTTCTTTAGAGAACGAGTCGACAGAATACACTTTCACCGTCTTGCCATATTTTTCTTTTTGAAACATCATCGCGCCTGATTTCTCAGCGTCTTCAATCGGCATTTCTTGCATCGTTACCGGCAAGTTTTTTTCAACCTGCTCGTTTACCAAATCTTCAACTTTCTTTTTCTCCTCGTCCGTCATTTTTTGCGGATGAGAAAAATCAAAACGCAATCTTTCTCCTGTGATATCCGACCCCTTTTGCCTAATATGCTCTCCTAAAACTTGCCGCAAAGCCGCCTGCAGTAAATGCGTAGCAGTATGCAAACGGGTAACCTTTTTTAATTCCTCTTCGTCTGACGCTTTCAATTCTCCGGTTTGCACCATCAGCCCATGCCCGCCGAATTTTTTCTCCGCTCCCGCGCGAGAAATTTCCTGATGCTTGGCGAACGCTTCTTCAAATCCTTTTTCGTCAACTTCAAGCTTGCTTTCTTTTGCCATCTCCAAAGTTATATCTAACGGAAATCCGAATGTCTCATAAAGCTCAAAAGCTTCTCTGCCGGATATCGTTTTTCTTTTCTCTCCCGCGAGCCAGTCTTTTAGACGTTCAAACTTTTTGGCTCCCCTTTCAAGCGCTTGCGCGAATTTCTCCACCTCTTCTTTGTATGTCGTTTCAATTTCTTTTTGTTTTTCAGATATTTCCGGATAAATATTTTTGTAAATTCTTCCGAACTCCGCGATTACTTCTCCTATATACTGCAAAGGTAGATTTAATTTTTGCGCCCGTCTCGCGGAACGGCGTATCAGACGGCGCAAAATATATCCCCTGTCAACATTTGAAGGCAATATTCCTTCGGCGATTAAAAACGCGCTCGCCCGCGTATGGTCGACGATAATGCGGAAAGATTCCATATCTTCCAAATAAGTTTTGCCGGAAAGCGCTTCAAGCAAGCTTATAATCGGCGCAAATAAATCCGTTTCAAAAACAGTCGGCTTGCCTTGTAAAACCATCACTATCCTTTCAAAGCCCATGCCGGTATCCACATTTTTCTGCTTGAGCGGAAAATACTGCCAGCCGCCTTTCCCATCGGATCGTTTTTCGTATTCCATAAACACATTATTCCAAATCTCTACGAAACGGCCGCAATCGCAATTGATATGGCACCGCGGACCGTGCGCTTTCGGATCGTGCGGATTTCCGGCCTGCCCGCCTTGGTTTTCCAACGGGAAATCCGGGCGGGTATCATAAAAAATTTCCGTGTCCGGCCCGCAAGGTCCCGGTCCGGCAAGCTCCCACCAGTTTTTCTTTTTCGGATACGCGTAGATACGATTGTCCAAATCAACAGAAATGCCCACGCGAGAAAACGCTTCTTTCCAGACATTTATCGCTTCAGCGTCCATGCTAATTCCCATATCTTTGTCGCCTTCAAAAACAGTCACATATAATTTTTCCGGCGGAATATTGAACCATTGCGGAGAAGTCAGAAGCTCAAAGCTCCATTCTATCGCTTCTTTTTTTAAATAATCTCCGATGGACCAATTGCCGAGCATTTCAAAAAAAGTGAGATGGCGATTATCCCCCACTTCCAAAATATCATCCGTGCGCAGGCATTTCTGCGAATTTGCCAGTCGTTTGCCGCCTAGATGTTCTTGAATGCCCATCAAGTGTGGCACAAGCGGCTGCATTCCGGCAGTGATAAAAAGCACGGTTTTATCTTCCGGCAAAATAGAAGCGGAAGGAATAATCGTATGTCCTTTGCTCGCGAAAAAATCTAAAAATTTTTGACGAATTTCATTGGCTACCATAATGTTGTGATATTATCACAATCTTTTATATCTTTCCAATAAAATTATAGCCGTCCGGCAACTATAATTATTGAATCACCCCGCCGCCGAGAACAGCATCGCCATCATAAAACACAATAGACTGGCCGGGAGTAATAGCGCGTTGAGACTCATCAAATACAGCGAGTAGCGAATAGCGAGTAGCGAGTAGTTTTTTTATGACGCACTTCTGCAACGGCTGGCGGTAACGGATTCTCGCTTCGCATTCAAGCGGAAACTTCGGCTCTTCTTCAAATATCCAATGTATATCCGACACGACAAGCTCGTTTTTGTAGAGCTTTTCATCTTGCTCCCCTTCTCCCACATACAAAATATTATTTTCCGCGTCTTTGCTGACAACATAATAAATTACGCCTCCGCCCGGAGAGCCAATGCCATGTCTCTGGCCGATGGTATAAAATTCCACACCTTCGTGCTCTCCGACTTCTTTGCCGTTTGTTGTCATAATCTTTCCTTTATGCGCCGGAATTTCGCTTTTTAAAAACTCAAACACATCCACATCACCCATAAAACACAATCCCTGGCTGTCTTTTTTCTCCGCGTTCAGTAAGCCGAATTTCCGCGCCATCTCACGCACTTCCGGCTTGGCGTATTCGCCTATCGGGAAAAGCGTTCGCGCGAGCTGTTCCTGTGTAAGCGTCCATAAAAAATATGACTGGTCTTTATTTTTATCTGCCCCGCATAACAACTCATAATTCATGATTCCTGATTCATGATTCATGATTTCGCGCTTACGCGCGTAGTGTCCTGTCGCGATACAGTCCGCTCCCATCGCAAGCGCTTTTTCCAAAAATACGCCAAACTTAATTTCTTTGTTGCACATCACGTCCGGATTGGGAGTGATGCCGGAACGATACCCGGCAACCATATAGTCAACCACCTGCTCGCGATACTCTTTTTCAAAATCAAAAGTATAAAAAGGAATACCTAAAACCGCCGCCGCTTTGCGCGCGTCTTCTTGGTCCTGCGCCCACGGACACATAGTTTTATCTTTGAAAAACCGGCTGTCCGACCAGTTTTTCATAAATACGCCCGTCACATCATATCCCTGCTCTTTCAACAGCCCCGCCGCGACGGAGCTATCAACTCCCCCGCTCATGGCTACGAATACTTTTTCTTTTTTATCTGCCATAATATTAAACTAGAATAGTAAAATTCAGTGCAAAAGAAAAGCCCCGCGTTTAAGGCAGGGCTTTTTGATGCAATTCTTTTCCTTCCTCGGCGCAGGAGTGACAAATGCCACCTAGCACCAAAAAATCACACTTTTCTAAGCAAACCGGGCAAATGTGATTATAATTTCCGCGATTTGCTTGCCTGACTATTAATCGTAAAACTGTTACGAGAATGAGCAAATAAGCCGCCACGATCCATAACCACATACTCATCACCTCCTTTTGAAATTGCCTGTATATAATACCATATTATATACTATTATGCAAGTGGCTGTATAGTGGTGCTAACGGCCATCTGGAAATTGTTTCAACTCTCTGTAAGAACGGAAAGAGTAGTAAGTGGTGAAAAACAATAAAACGGCGATGACTT
>CAYIVQ010000042.1:0-6946 GCA_964366905.1 uncultured Candidatus Saccharibacteria bacterium | reverse complement strand
GCCGATACCATCTAATATATTTAAAATAACTGTCTAGATAAACCAGACCACTTTAAACAACCCAAAGGCGTTTCATAAAAACATGAAGCGCCTTTTATTTTATCCGATTTCGTCCATCTGTTGAGCTATAGCTCAACAGATGGACGAAATTTTGCAGCCACTTTTATTTTTTGATAGATGGAGTATAATCCAAATATATTTAGACATGGCAAAAATAGCGAAAATCAGAGTGGATAGGGATTTGTGCATAGGGGCGGCGCCGTGCATTTCAATCGCGCCGGAAGTTTTTGATTTGGATGAAGAAAACAAGGCGGTTATGCGGATCAAAACAAGCAAAAAAAAGGTGAGCCGCGCCGACAAAAGCGAGCTTGAAGCAAATATCGGCGATGATATGCTTTTGATGGCCGCTCAATCCTGTCCGGTCAAAGCTATATTTTTATACGATGAGGAAGAGAAACAAATTTATCCATAATTATGTCTTATCAGTCCAAAAACTATGACAGCTTGATAGGGATTAATGGTTTAAGCGAGCAATTGTTGCGCGATCATTTCGCTTTATATAATGGATATGTAACTAACTTTAATAAATTGAATGATATTTTGGTGGCAATGGAGAAAGAAGGGAAGTTCGGGACTCCGGAATACAACGAGCTAAACAGGCGATTCGGCTGGGAATTCAACGGCATGCGCTTGCATGAATATTATTTCGGCAATTTAACCAAAGACTTTAAGGAATTTGATAAAAGTTCGGCGCTTTGGGCGACCATAGAAAAAGAATGGGGCTCTTATGAAATGTGGGAGAAAGACTTCAGAGCGATGGCTGCTATGCGCGGCATCGGCTGGGTTATTTTGTATTATGATAAACAAGCCGACAGATTATTTAATGTATGGATAAATGAACACGACGCCGGCCATTTCGCCGGCGCGACCCCATTGCTTGTTATGGATGTTTTTGAACATGCGTATATTCGCGATTACGGCATTAAGCGGGCGGACTACATTGATGTTTTTATGAAAAATATTGATTGGAATACTGTGGAGGAAAGATTTAGAAATGCTTAATTTCTAAATTCGAAACAATATCTAAATTTAAAATCTTAAATTCAAAACATTTAGAATTTTGTCTTTTATTAGAATTTGTTTCGTGTTTCGAATTTCGTGCTTAGGATTTTTTAACCCCATGTATTCATGAAATTACCACTCATTAATCGCAAAGTATTTTTTTTCGCAATGATTCCAATAGTCCCGCTTTTCATCGGGATTGTTTTTTTAAATTACGGTTTATTGGATATCGCGGTTCAGAAATTATTTATAGGTAGCGCTCAACAGACGGATGACCAAATAAAAAACGGCTCGCAGATTCAGCGCGAGAAAAAGTATTTGCCGAAAGTCGTCAAAGCTGTATATTCAACAATGTATACCGCGAGCGAAGAAAAACAGCTGGAGCATCTGCTTGATATAATAAATAAAACAGAATTGAATGCTGTTGTCGTTGATGTTAAAGACTCCGATGGGCGATTGATTTTTGATACAATAGATATTGGGAAAATTACGGCTAAACTCAAAGAACATGATGTTTATATTATAGGCAGGGTAGTGGCGTTCCAAGATAACGGGGCGGCGAAAGACAGACCGCAAACCGTTTTGAAAAATAAAAGTGGGACTATCTGGAGAGATAGGGCGGGATTCGCTTGGGTTGATCCGGCTTCGAAAGAAGGATGGGAATATTTGATGAGCGTTTCAAAACAAGCGCTTGATGTCGGTTTTGACGAAATAAATTATGATTATATAAGATTCCCGTCGGAAGGAGCTCTAAATTCAGCCGTTTATCCGGCTTGGAACGCTTCGACCACAAAAAGCGCAACAATTAAAAGCTTTGCCGCTTACGCGAAAAAAACTCTCAAAGAACATAATCCTGACGCGTTGGTTTCCATAGATATTTTCGGTTATACTTTCTTAAGAAATGACGATTTGGGGATCGGCCAGAAACTCGAAGAACTTATTGATGAGTTTGATTTTGTATATCCGATGGTTTACCCTTCGCATTACGCGTCCGGCAATTTTGGTTTCCAAAATCCGGCGCAACATCCATATGAAGTCATCAAAGGAACGATTGAAAGCGGGTTTGAACAGCTTGGAGGCGGAGCCGAACAGGCAAAATCAAAAATACGGCCGTGGTTGCAAGCGTTTGATATGGGCGCGAAATATACGCCGGACATGATGGAAGCCCAGATAAAAGCGGTTTCCGATTCTTTTGGAGAAAAAAGTTCCGGCTGGCTTTTGTGGGATCCAAATAACAGATATAACGGAGCGGAGGAATATCTGAAGGAAAATTAATTGCGCTTTAGATTGGAATTTAAGCAATATAAATTGACGAACGTGAAAAAAAATTTGAATTTAATAACAGTTGCTGTTATAATAGCTATCGTGCTGATAGGAGCTTCTTGGTATTTTTCCGGATCCGATGATTTATCCGGAGCGGATAAGAATGCAGGTGATGCGAAAATCAGCGCAGAGGAGCCAGTTCGAGACGATGATCCGTATCTTGGCAAACAAGACGCGAAAGTCGTTTTGGTTGAATTCGCCGATTTTCAATGCCCATCATGCGCTTTATTCCATTTTGGCGCGGGCTCTGCTATATTTGAAGAGTATGTCAAAAAAGGGCTGGTGAAAATGGTATTTAAAGATTTTCCTTTTTTAGGAGAAGAATCATATTCGGCGGCATATGCTGCCGGTTGCGCCAAAGAACAGGGAAAGTTTTGGGAATATCACGACTATCTTTTTGAATATCGGATGAAAAATGAAACGGAAAACAGCGGCGCTTTTTCCGTTGCCAATCTGATTTCTTTCGCTGAAAAAGTTGGCCTGAACAAAGAAACATTCTCCGAATGCTTGTGGTCGGAGAAATATAAAAATGAAGTCGCGAAAGATTTGGAAGACGGCAAAGCAGCCGGAGTGACCGGGACGCCGACTGTTTTTATTAACGGGAAAAAGCAAGAAGGCCTGCTGTCATTTGAGAGTTATAAACAAATAATTGATGAAGAATTAAAAAAATAAAATTATGGTAAATATCTATACAACGCCAACTTGCGTATATTGCCAGATGGCAAAAGAATTTTTTAAGGAAAATAATGTTCAGTATCAGGAACATGACGTATCAAGCGACGCGAAAGCTCGCGAAGAAATGATCAATAAATCCGGCCAGATGGGCGTGCCGGTGATTGATGTTGAAGGGGAAATTATTATAGGGTTTGACAAAGAGAGATTATCGGAATTATTGCGAATAACGAATAACGAATAACGAATTGCAAAAACAGGTATTTTACGCGTTCTGTGTTGTTTATAATTCATTATTCTTAATTCGTAATTCATAGCTTTATGTATGATGTTTTAATTATCGGCGGCGGGACAGCCGCCATGTCGGCCGCTATTTACGCGGCAAGAAAGAAGCTATCCGTTGAGATTATTGCTGACAAGTTTGGCGGGCAGACTTCTCTCCAGCCGGAAGTTCATAACTATCCGGGGTTTTTGGATAAAGACGGGTTGAAGCTCATGCAAAACATGAGAAATCAGGTTAAAAACTTAGGAATAGAAATTAAAGAAGTTAGCCAGGGCATTAGACAGATATCTTCTCGCCAAGAAGACGGCAAAGAAATTTTTATTCTTGATGATAAAAATGGAGGCGCATATGAAGGTAAATCGGTTATTGTCGCTTCCGGGAAGAAACCGAAAAAAATAGGAGTTCCAGGAGAAGAAGAATTTTATAATAAAGGAGTCACTTACTGCGCCACTTGCGATGCTCCTTTGTTTGGCGAGAAAATTGTGGCGGTTATCGGAGGAGGCAATTCAGGACTTGATTCCGCCATGCAGCTTACAAAATACGCGAAAAAAGTTTATATTTTAGTGCGTGGCGATGCGGCAAAGGGAGATCAAATCACCCAAGACAAGCTAAAGAAAGTAGAAATTGCGGAATTTGTAATGAACGCGGAAATTAAGGAAATCAAAGGAGATAAATTCGTCTCAAGCTTGGTTTATAAAGATAAAGTCAGCGGGGAAGAAAAAGAGCTGAATGTGGAAGGAGTGTTTGTAAATATCGGCATGATTCCGAATTCAGATTTTCTGAAAGGATTTTGCGAATTGAATCAATGGGGAGAAGTCGTGATAAATCCCAAGACGAACGCCACAAGCCATGTCGGAGTTTTTGCCGCCGGAGATGTTACTGATATTTTGGAAAAACAAACAGTAATTGCCGCCGGCGAAGGAGCCAAAGCGGCTTTGCAATGTTATAAATGGTTGGCGAATAATTAGCTAAAAATTATGATAAAAGTCGCAATCAATGGATTCGGAAGAATAGGAAGGATGTTTTTAAAGCTGGCTGTTTTACGGCCGGAGCTGGATGTTGTCGCGGTAAACGATTTGGGCGACATCAATAACTTAGCTTATTTGCTAAAATACGATACTGCTTACGGTAAATCGGATTTGGATATAAGCGTTAAAGATGGCAATCTGGTTGTTAACGGAAAACAAATCGCGTTTATAAGCGAAAAAGATCCGGCAATGCTCCCATGGGGTAAATTGGACGCGGATGTGGTTGTTGAATCCACCGGTTTTTTTGAAAGTTATGAAAAAGCATCTTCGCATTTGCAAGCGGGCGCGAAAAGAGTCGTCATCACGGCACCGGCCAAGGGTGATCCCACTCTCGGTAAAACCGTGCTGATGGGCATCAACGAAGGCGAATTGCAATCTTGTAAAGTCACTTCCAACGGCTCTTGTACTACCAATGCGACTTCGCCGGTCGCGCAGATAATGTCTGAAACTGTAGGAGTGAAAAAAGCGGTTTTAAACACGGTGCACGGATACACTGCCACTCAAAAACTGGTTGACAGTCCGGACGCTAAAGACTGGAGGCGGGGGAGAGCCGGCGCGCAAAACATCGTGCCGTCTTCAACCGGCGCCGCTATTTCAGTTACGGAAGCGGTTAAAAATTTAAATGGACTTTTTGACGGTCTTGCTATGCGCGTGCCGGTGGTTACCGGATCAATCGTTGATTTTACATTCGTTGCCGCGCGGCCGACTTCGGTTGAAGAAGTGAATAGCATCTTAAAACAAGCGGCTAAGGAAGAACGATGGTCCAAAGTTTTTTCCGTGACGGAAGAACAATTTGTTTCGTCTGATATTATCGGCGCGCCTTACGCTTCTATAGCGGATTTATCCTTCACCAAAGTTATCGACGGCGATTTAGTAAAAATTCTTATATGGTATGACAATGAAGCCGGATACACTAATGCTTTAGTTGAACATGTTATAAAAGCGGGCAAATTAGCTTAGAGCTATATAAATGTATAATAACAACTTTTATATCTTTATTTCTCTGCTTATTTTTTCAGTCCTATTATTTGTTTTCAACAGTTTTATAGGGCATCATTTTCTCGTTGACATAGCGACAGGACTGGTCGCATTGTCCGCTTTGGCCGGCTTTATTTATCTGATTAAACTTCCGGACGCGGAAATGCAGGCGTTTTATATATTGTTTTGCGCCATGCTTGTTGTTTATATATTGGTTTTTGTCGGAACAAGAATATACGAATTATTTAAATAGTTCCATTAGCTTTTTAGGCAGAATACTTTTTCTTTCTTAAAGCTAATAAAGCTAAAAGTTAACAGTTGTGTTATATTTAGGTGCCGACCATCGCGGCTTTAAATTAAAAGAATCACTCAAAAAATTTCTTGCTAAAAAGAAAATTATTTTCATTGATTTAGGTAACAGCCATCTGAATTCGTCCGACGATTATACTGATATCGGATATTTAACGGCTAAAAAAGTGGCGGAAAATCCTGATCGCCATCGGGCTGTTTTGATTTGCGGTTCCGGCATTGGCATCTGTATTGCGGCAAACAAAGTTAGTGGCATACGAGCGGGCATCGCGTATTCTCCAAAAATCGCCCAAAAAGGCAAAGAAGACGATAACATGAACATTTTATGCCTTGCGGCAGACGCCACTTCTTCCGCGCAAGCCATGAAAATTATTTCAGCATGGTTGAAAGCGAAATTCAAGAAAAAAAGCAGATATGTGCGAAGAATAAATGAGATTGAAGAGATAGAACGAGCAAAGTTTAAACCAAATATTTCTTAAATCTTAATTTTTGATTTGTAATTCGGCTTATGGAAAACAACGACACAAAGCCGCGCATCAGCCCATTTGTTTTATTCATCGGCCGCGCGCTGTTTGTTTTTATGGATTTTATGTATGGCAAAAAACCGTCGCTCGGGAAATTTCGCGTTTTGGAAGTGGTGGCGCGGATTCCTTACCAGTCGTGGGAAGCGGTGCATTATTTTCTGACCACGCATTTGTACGCAAACGAACGCCGAGCAACTAATCTTTTCAACGATTCTAAATTCGCGCGCTCGGCGCAGGACAACGAAACAATGCACGTGGTGGTGATCACGCAAATGTGCAAAAGCGAAAAAACCGGCACCGGCATACTGCGATTTTATTTGATCCCTTTACTGATAGCGTATTTATATAATGTATTTTGTCTGTTGTTTTATTTTTTCACTCCGCGCAAAGCGTATGAATTGAATTATATTTTCGAAGACCACGCGCGCGAGCAATACACGATTTTTATTGAAAATAACGAGCAATTCAGAGAAAAGCCGTTGCAGTCAAAATTTTTGGAGGTCTACGGTCGGGCGAACGCGAATTATTACGATTTTTTTACCGGCGTCCGTGACGACGAGATCAAACACCGCGACCGCTCACTTGAAGCGATGAACAAAATTGACCGCCGAAAACAAAATCAAAAATTATGACCAATTCCTGCCCCCAGCTCCGCTCCGATCTGAAAGAGATCAAATCTCTCCAACAAGAGTTTAACTCGGCTTTTGAACGCGCCAAAGAAACCGACGATTTCAAACCAGCCCAAGCCCTCAAAGTCCAAATAGAGC
>CAYIVQ010000041.1:0-6964 GCA_964366905.1 uncultured Candidatus Saccharibacteria bacterium | reverse complement strand
CCGACTGACGCTGAATAATTTTTGATATGAGATAGTCGGTCGGCGCGAAATTATCCGTTAATTTATGATGCGAAGAGAAATCAAATCTGTTTAGATTTATAAAATTAGCGAAAAAATTTTCAGAATCCATTGCGTGAATATTGGGTTGTATCTCGCTGTTATAACCGAAAAAAATTATATTTTGCGGTTCCGATGAAGATAATGATTTAACGGCAAAGAAATAGCTGTTCGGAAATGCCGCTTGAAAAGTTTTCATCTCGGAAAAAAGAAACGATGGCTGTTGCCTGGATAATGTCCCGATAAAATTAGCGATGAAAACGCCGTCCTTATTAAGACGGCTTTTAGCTAACTTGAAAAATTCTTCTGTCGTGAAATGAGATGGAATTGAAAATAGTGAATAATAAACATCGCTGAATATTAAATCATATTTTTTATCGCTGCCGCTTAATAAATGCCTCCCGTCTTCAACATAGTTCTTTAGACGCGGACTGTCGGGAACTCGAAAGTATTTTTTGCCTATTTCAAAAAGCGACGGCTCTATTTCGGCAACCGATATATTTGCTTCCGGCAATTCAGCAAATAATATTTTAGGAATGGAATACGCTCCTCCGCCCATGATTAAAGCATCTTTAACTGCTGATCCAGACATTTTATAGAGAGAATAATATTTTGTGTAATCATAAACCAAATCATCCGAATCAAGAAACATAGCGCCGGAACTGCTTCTGTCTTGCATAAAAAATCTGGTCGGCCTTCCTTCATGTTGCCCGTCGTAAACAGTTATTTTTTCATATACTCCGTCAGCGCTATAAACTACATTACTACTCATAGTTTGTTTAAACGCGGCGGCCATAAAAGAAATGCCAGCGATGAAAATAACGGCAAACACTATCAACTTCTTGAAGCCAAAAATTCTTATAATCGGTAGCATGCCCAATACGACAAGAACGGCTCCGACTCCGTTAATAATTCTATCAATCCCGAAAATAGGTATCAGCAAAAATCCCGCGGATAAACTGCCAGCTATACTCCCAAGAGTTGACCAAAAAAATATCACTCCCGAAATACTGCCAATACCCTCTTCCGGAAGTCTGATAGCTTGCAGTTTTATCGCGAACGGAGAAAGCATTCCTAAAAGAAAACCCGGCAAAAAAAACAAGACTAACGATGAAACGAGCGGACCGCTTGTTATGGAGAATCGGGAACTTAAAAAAGGCAGGAGAAACAGACTAGATAGATAAAGCACGAATACGCTTAACCCTCCTGCCAATATTATCCCGTAAAACCATATTTCGGTTGAACGGCGATCTGCCAATTTGCCGCCAACATAATATCCGGCGCTTAACGCGGCGAGAATTATGCCTATAACGCTTGATACAGTGAAAATCGTATTGCCGTAATATGGAGAGAGAACGCGCGTCGCGGTGATTTCAATGACTAAAACGCAAGCGCCAGTCACGAACACAACAAACGGCAGAACGGCTTTTCGTAATAAATCCATTTAATATTGGCTTAGGAGTATAATTTAATTTTCAATTTTTTTATTCTCATCGATCCTGTTTAACATATTGTTCGATACGGCATCCGCTAAGCTTTCAGCAGCCTTTTTCACTTCCTCATCGTTTAAAACTATGCCTTCATTCAAATAATGAGCTTTTATGAAATTATGGAATGGCTCACTCCCCCGCAATACTTCTAAATCAACAAACTCAACAATATCGCCGATATTATTTTTAACAAACATTTTTTCTACTGAGCCATTTTGTTTGTTTATGTATCGTTCAAGCCAAAAACCGCCATTTATCTCCCCCGCCTCAATATCATCATTTTCTTGAATATCCCCTTGCCCGCCAACAACATCTCCTATTTTTTCATAATGTCCCATAATTTTTGATAACTTTTTAAATATTCCTTCATTCTTTCTTGGTCTTCATTTTCTTTCTCACCCTTAAAATATATCTCAATAAAATCAATTTTACAACTTTGGCAATGAAAAGCGTAAATAACTCGTATTCCACTTTTTGAACCTCGTCCTTTTAAAGTCTTGCAAGCAAATTTTTTAATTTTGAAAAATTGCAGATTGTCGCTGTTTGCCGCGTTTTCTATTTTAAAAATCCCGCGCTTGTCAATTTTTTGAAAATGGAAAAGTTCAATATCATACTGTTTCACTGTCGCAAAATCTTCCGCAAGCGAAGGAAATTTTTTAAGCAATCTTTTAAAATCTCGCGTGAACGCGGGTATTTCACTATAGTTCATCATCATACTGTCTTACGGAAAATTCCGGAGTCCTGTAAAAAACCGCTTCGTAATTGATCGGTTGCAAATCCGCCGATCCAATCCACGGCACATCTTTATGCGAATACTCCTTAATTTTGCTTGCGTTAAAATCTTTAAACCTTTCTATTTCAACATCAATCAATTCCTTCTCGCGGGCGGAAAAAATAGATAAATCGGCTTTTCTTAGCGGGAGATATTTTTTTTGATCATATTGAAAATATTTTTTAACGACACTGACCAAATCATTATCACACTCCATTTGTTTGACAATTTCAGTAAATGCCGCGGGTGTCGGTCCGTGATGGTTTTTAATGTAAGTGGCGCCGATAAGTTGTTCTTCATATTTTTCATAATAATCAAAATCAATGAAATACAAAATCTTGCAAATCACCGCTTCACCGATATTTGGCAATGCGCCGATTTTTTCCAAAATATACAAAAAAGTTTCTTTGAGTTTAATAATATTTTCCTGAGGCACGGAAATTCGCATCTCTTGTTTTGCTTTTTTAGGCGCCGCTTGCTTTTCCAACTCAATCTTGGACGATGGGCTTTCCTTGCCTTGAACGAAATCATCAAAAACAATGCCAAAAATGTCCGACAGCTTTCTTGCTTCGGTAATAGTTAAATCCCGCTCGCCTTGTTCTATTTGAACATAAGTCGGACGGGAAACGCCAATCTTGGACGCCAAAAATTCCTGCGTCAGACCGCGCTTCTTGCGCTGTTCTAAAATAAATTTACCAAGCATATAACCAGTATAATCAATGTAAAAATACTTGTCAATAGAGATGTAAAAGAATTTAACAAATAAAGTAAGTGGGGGTAAAAATAAGCGGAGACGATGTCCGGAAGTTAGAACCGAAAAAATGGCTCAGATTTATGGATATTGATAAAAGTATACAGAAATTAAGGGCTATTTTCAAACAACATCCTCAATGGTTTGAAGTGCCGAAACCCAAATCTGATAAGGGACAAAATGCTGTGGACTATTCAATCAATTCCTAAGAAACTAAATCTGCTAAATATTTCCAAATATCGTACATAGCGATTGAGTCTAACCCGCAATATTTTTTTAGGTCTTCGGCAATTTCCGCTCGCTTTGCAGGAGTAGTGTTGGGCGAAAACATCTTTAGCCATTCTTCTACAGCTTGTCCCCCTTCTTGTATTTTAAGCGCGTCATAACGTTTTTCCGACAATGTTGGTAATACCTTTTTGAGACTAGTCTTGCCAACAAAACCGTGATGCACATAATATTGCTTTAAAAATATCTTCCTTAAATCGTATAAACTGCTGTTTACCATTTCAAAAAATGGTGCAGCCGAAGGGACACGTTCCACGATGTCTTTATTTACCCCTGCCTCAAAAGACATGCTCCATGCAATAACTGTTCCACCTGGCTTTATCTCAGTTTTTAGGCGAGCAATAACAGCTTCAGTTGGATCACTATTTTCCTCATGCAAGAATTCAAAGTGCTCTAGTTTTGCCCCCGGCTCTCGTAAAACATGGAGCGAATATTGAAAAGGTATTTTTTTATATGGTGCATACCCATCAAAAGGAGGAATGGCAAGACCAAAAGCTTCGTAATCAAAGAAATATAGGGGGAAACGTAATGAGTCCAACTCACTCTTTATTGCTTCTTTATCTACAATAGGTCTTTTGCTTCTATGGGCATGTACTTGGTTCCACTGATTATCTGTAAGATCAAAATCATCGGGTATATCATCAAGCGTATAGACTTTTCGCTCCATTAATAGGGTAAGTTTTTTCTCTCGAATATTGGCGATGTCATGCACTCCATACTTTGGTATATCTGGATTTGAATACTGAAAAGTCTCACAGTGACTACTTCGGCCTCCATAAATACAATCACAAGGCCCTAAGGGTTCTTTTTCTCGTGATAAATATTCTTTTGCTGCTTCCATTTTTGGTTCAAGTGCTTCCATTCGTGCAATAACATCACTTGAAATATCTTCACGAACAAAAAGGCTAGCCACATCAATATCACCCCAACGAATATATTCTTTATTAATGTGGATGAGAAAGTATTTTCCTATAGGTAGTTTCGCACGTCTTAAAATAATTGCTTGAAAAGCTAAGTCTGTTACGTGATCTTTTTCTTCCGGACCATCTTCACTAACCGCATTAGAGGCTTTTACCTCAAGAAGATTCCAATTTTGATTGGTTTCGTCGTATTCCAAAATATCGCATTTAGCAAGAAAAGCATCTGAGAGAAATGATGCTTGAAAAATAGCAGGTACTTTGGCTTTAATGTAAGCACTTGTTTCGCCTTGTCCTTCTTCAGCTTTTTTTGTAACTAAAACTCCTTTCGGAAATAATTTTCGCGCTACCACATCAACCTCATTTCCTTGTTCTCTGAGTTGAAGATCAAAAGGCGAAAGCGTAAATTCTTCTAATAAATTAGGGTCATGAATTTTAAGCCACGCATTTTTCGGGCATTTCAAAAAATTTAAGAAAGTTGTTTTTGAGATTATCATATATTTTCCAAGTAAATTTTGTACCACTTCCATTAAGTCTGTGTCCATCCATTGACTTCCCGCTTACCGCGACCAATACGACCCAAGACAATATTATCTTTTTTTGAATAAACAAAGCCTGCATGACGCATCTTTAGGCCAAGCATGGTGCGTACTTGCATACAGATTGCTAACAATTCACCGTCTAAGGAAAGTTCTGCGGATTCTATCTCATTTTTTCTATTTCCTAAGATTTCAGCCGTCTTAGTTACTATAGAAGACCAAGAATCTTTTTCGTCTGACTTATGTGAGACCCCATCCAGGAGGTTACATAGAGATTCAAGATAAGTTTGATTGTTTTTCGTTTTAATATATTGGAAATGCACAGGTAAATCTGTAATTTGGCAGGTACGAATATCATCAGGATGAGTTATCTGTCCGCTCCAAATACACTTCTTGGCTTCTATCGGTAAACAAAACTTTCCAGTAATGGATTTGATGCCTTCGTCCTCAAGAAATTTGGCTCCAGATATACTGCTCGATACAAAAAATTTCTTAAGAGCCTTCTTGCCACTTATCGTGCTTTTTTCTAACTCTGATGGAAGAATCCTTTTATTTGTAACTCTACATTCCTCAAGTAGTCCTTTGGTAACTATTTTCCCAGTGGCCTCACATTTTTCTGATTCATTTAAAAGTATAGGCAGTTTTGTCTCTGAACAAAATATAAACTCTGAACGATGCCCTACCTTACCAGAAACCGAAGAAGTAATTTTTTCATCCAACCTATATTTCTTCGCTGATATTTCACTTATTCCCAATTCCGTTTTAAGTACCTCTGTGTTTGTAAAATCACAGCGATCAAAAAGATCCGGTTCTGCCCGTTTCCCGCTCACAGCAGATTGTTTTAAGATTGATATCAAAACCATATGTCCTGATATATCAGATTTTGTAACTTCGTCGCTCAATGCATGTTTCCCCGTATATTCACATTTGACAATAAAATTTGGTAGAGCTCTTCGATCACTTATATCTGACTTTACAAGTAGATGGCGTAAAACTACCGATCTACTAATAGCACATTTTTCTAAGCATTCTTCTGGAACCAATTTATTTGTCTCGTTACATTTGGCAAGTTTTGGTTGAGAAATTAATTCTTTTAAAGATGGGAGTATGTCTAAATCACTTGTATATTCAAGACTTTCATTAAACTTATAGGAAACCTTTACTGCAAATTGTCGTCTCACAAATCCTTCCAGGCCCACAAGAGTAAACTCGAGACGAGGAGTAAAATCATCTTCTAGTTTTTTTCTTTTGGCTATATCGGTGCCAGCATTTTTCAATTCTTGGACTAGCCTTTCTTTATAAAACCGACAAAATTCAGATACGCCGCTATCAAGAACTGCTTTTTCTATTAGGATATTACTAGATAATCCGAATTGATCTGGGTCGTTAAATAAACTGTTGTCTATCGGATCAACAGCTAGCTTATTAGAGTTGCCTAAGTGTTCCGTGTGCGCGCAGGGAATCTCTATTAAACGTTCGTAGCTATCATGAGCCACCGTTACACGTACTCTTACTAATACTGCTCCACTAAAAGAGCGTCGGACATTTTTAACTTCTAAACTAGCGTATTCTACTCCTAAACCATTAATCCAATTCATTGCTACCTCTTTCAATTTCTTGGGCGAATTCTCATCAGCGTCTTGAGCTCGATGCAAGCCAACACTTGTAAGTTTTGTCACTAGCCGCTCAAATGCAGGGCTGCCGGGCGTGTATAAAACATTTTTAAATAGCGGACCATCCGCTATCGGGATACTTAAATTATTATCAAATCGTATTAATTCTTGTTTTTTGTTTAATTCTGATAAATATAGATCTGCCGTCTTGGGTGTAATGATTGCACCTATACTTTGCAAGCCAGACAAAACAAAATCTTTTGGTTCCATTGATTGGAAAATTTGCGGAAGAACTGGACTTTTTGGACCGCTATCGTCAGACACATCCATATTTCCCAATAAAGTATTTATGTTATTTTCTTCTTTTTCTAACTGGGCTTTTGCGTTAGAAATACTCCTTACTGCTCTCTCGGCTGCAACTTCTACATCCTTACCTTTCAAAGAGGAAAGTACGAGCTTTAATATCTTGTCTTGGAATGACTCTGAACTATAATGGTCTGGAAAATCTGGACAGGTATATTAGATGGAATTTCGGTGGTA
>CAYIVQ010000040.1:0-7447 GCA_964366905.1 uncultured Candidatus Saccharibacteria bacterium | reverse complement strand
AATTTTGAAATCGGAACAGAGAACGGGGAAATCGTTGTAAAACATTTCAACCCGGCAGGCGACGAACTGCTTCAGATATTCCGCGGAAAAGACGCGGAAAAATTGGGCAAGCAAATTGCTCCTTTTATTTCAGAAATCGGCAACGCTCTCTACATTGGCAGAGAACTGCAAAGAGCGGAAGCTGAAATTAAAACCCCCGAAGACATATAAATCTTCGGGGGTATTTTTTAATTAAATTATGGGTGTCGGGTATCCATATTATGTATATAGATATTCTTTCCATGTATGTTCCCAATGTTTTATAAGAGCTAATCTGATAGTCTTGAATGCAAGACGCCCGGCATGTTCTCCTAATTTAGTGTGGCTACCGGCAAATTGAAATACGTCTTTGCTGGTCGGTTTTCTGGCAACTATAGTCAAACAGTCGGTGCCTGTGCCGGTCGCCTGTATTTCAGAATTGATACTTCTTATTCTAAGATCGTGTAAAGCTCTTGCTTTCGCTTCAGCCGCAAGCATAAATAAATTAGCGAGCGCGGAAGTGGTTATAGCGGCGTCCACAACAATTAATGCGTTAATCGTGCCGAATTTTTGTTTTTCACACCAGAGTGCCGGCTCCCCAACGGCAAGGGCGTTTCCTGCGCCGGCGGTTGACCAGCACCACATTGGCAAATAATCATTGCGGGTTTCATGCGCCATATTTTGCTGAGGCACGGAAGTAAGCATAATTATAGAATGTTCTTGTAACTGGTTTGGCTCGATCACCTTTTCTGTGATATAACGATTATAATCCGCCGAATCGCCTAAAAAGTTAGGGTCTACAGTATGATTTACCACAGATTTGGCATTTTCCTGATAACCCCCGTTCCAAAAAGCGCAGCTTAAGACATGATTTTCTCCCGATATTTTAAATATCGTGGAATTCTGATTGCCTTCTTTTCTAATCATCGTTTCACCTCCTCTATTTGTTAAGTGTTTATTATGGATATCCAATATCTTCTTAAAGAATATCAGATAGCTCTGGCTTTATTACTGGATTTGCTTGCCGGAGATCCGGCGGGATTCCCCCACCCGGTTAAAATGATGGGGTGGTGGATATCGAAGCTTGAAATAATTTTAAGAAAAAAATTCAGCCGGCATCTTAAGCTTGCCGGAATTCTGCTTAATTTTGCGGTAATATTGCCGGCGTATTTTCTAACATTGATTGTTATTGATATCTTAAATGATATTTCTCCAATACTGGGAGCACTCGCGGGAATATTTTTTATCTATACGGCTGTTTCCGTTAAATCCCTGATTCTTGCCGGCAATAAAGTAATCAATCATCTGAAAGCAGATGGAGTCGAAAAAGCAAGAACGGCTTTGCAAGAAATCGTCAGCCGCGACACTTCCAAAATGGATAAAAACCAAATCATCAGAGGAACAATAGAAACAACCGCCGAAAACATCGGCGACGGCATTATCGCTCCCCTGTTTTTTGCAGTTTTGGGAGGCGCGCCGTTAGTTATGGCGTATAAAGCCATAAACACTTTGGATAGCATGGTCGGATACAAAAACGAGAAATACAAAGACTTCGGATGGTTTTCGGCAAGGATAGACGATATTGCCAATATTATACCGGCAAGAATTACCGGAGCGTTGATTGTCATTATCACCACCTTGGCAGGCAAACATCCGTGGCTTGCCGCGAAATCCATCTGGCAAGACGGTCAAAAAGGACCGAGCCCGAACGGAGGAATACCTATATGCGGAATCGCCGGCGCGCTGGATATTCAACTTGGCGGGCAATGCTTTGATAAGAATGGCTCCGTGATAGATATTCCATTTGTAGGCGGGGATAGAAAAGAACTAAAGTATTCGGATTTTTATCAAACAGCCGTATTTGCCGCGGCCTCTCCATTCGCTTTTATAGCGCTTTATCAATTGTTAAAGTACTTCGTGAGATAGTCTTAAAACTCTATTCTACTACAACCAGTTATTTTCGACTGCGACTGCGTCAGATTTCGTAAAATATCCTCATCGTAGCCATTGCTACGTTTCCGGGTACTTTACTCATCTTCCTTGTCTCGTTCAAAAATAACTGGTTTCGCTACGAAAAAGTTTTAAGACTATCTCAATAACGCCGAGATTCTACAATAATAAAATAGAAAATACAAATTTTATTTGATGATATTCACTCCGCTTGGCAGATTTTTCTGTATGATATCCAAATCATAAGTTGAATAACTGTTCCCGGAGATATTGAGAGTTTTTAGATTTTTAAGATTGCCGAGTTCATATGGTAAACCGGTCAACTGATTATTTGACAAATCAAGTATTTGTAAATTTTTCAGTTGGCCAATTTCAGCAGGAACACCAGTCATAAGATTATTGCCGGCATTAAGCGCTTTAAGATTTTGCAGATGCCTGATTTCCGCTTGTATTGCTCCCGTGATCTGATTGCCGGAAATATTTAATTCCTCTAAATTTGTCCGGCTGAAAACATAATCGGGAACTTTTTTGAATTGCCGATTGCTCAAATCCAGCGCATTGCTGATTGGTTTTTCTGCTAATAATGGCAGTTTATCAACGGCAGGCGCCTCTATATTCGTATTCGCCGGTTCCAGCGGTTTTGGCTGTTTGAATATCGCATATCCGCCGAGCAACAAACCTACAGCCGCGATAACTAAAAATAAGATATTTTGCATAGTATTTCTTTAAACTAACATATATATCTGGATTATGGAATGCCGGCGCTCTTGCCCCCACACCACAACGAGCGCCTTTGTGTTATCTGCGCATAAATTATAATTATTATTTGCTTTGCGACCAATTTTTTATTCCGAGTTACTTAAAAAAACAAAAACATATTGCGCTCATTTGGTGTCGGGGGCTTGCGCTTTGAAGTCATTTGTGATATCGTACATCTTAAATGTTAAGATTGATTGCTTTAATCGCCGGCAATGCTTTGGCATTATTTCTGGCTTCCTATTATATACCCGGATTTGAACTGACAAATAACTGGAAAGAATTGGTAATAGCAACGGCGGTTTTCAGCGCGTTAAACTTTTTTTTAAAACCGATCTTGAAATTTCTCCTCGGACCGTTTATACTTGTAACCTTGGGGCTTTTGATCATAGTTATCAATATGGCTATGCTTTGGCTGACGGACTTAGCTATGCCTCAATTGCAAATACAAACAATCGCGGCGCTTTTTTACGCGACAATATTAATAGGAGCGGTAAATTTCATAACGCACCTTGTGTTTAGAAAGTAATATATGTGGCTTAATATAATTTTAATTATAATTTCAGTATTACTGACAACTTCCATTCTTCTTCAGCAAAGAGGAGCTGGGGGATCAGGAGTATTCGGAGGCAGCGATGCTTCTTATTACGCGCGCAGAGGAGCGGAAAGAATACTTCTCATTGCTTCCATATCTTTATCCGTATTATTCATAGGCGGAGCTTTTTTACGCCTATTGCTTTAATTTTAAAAAGCGTGTCTTAAGTTCTCAATTAAGTTAATTCTCTTGTCTACGATCTTGCAAAAAATCAAATGGCCTTCCTGGTCGCAATGGCGGCAATTGCCGAAAGTATTAAATCCAAAAGAGAAGCATCTTTTGTTTTTGCTGTTCGCGCTGACTTTGATATCCGGCATCGGCTGGGTTTGGGCTAATTATCTGGAAAAAACCAATTTAATACCGGATTATGGCGGAGAATACTCGGAAGCATTGGTCGGCGCCCCTCAATTTATCAATCCGATATTGACCAGTGTTAACGATGTGGACAGAGATATCGCCGCACTGGTTTATTCCGGTCTGACAAAATACGATAAAGATGGCAATATCGCGCCAGACCTCGCTGAAGATTATCAGGTTTCGCAAGACGGCAGAATATATACTTTCAAATTAAGGCAAAATATCAAATGGCACGACGGCAAGCCGTTCACTGCCGACGATGTCGTGTTTACAATATCGGCCATCACCGATCCAGAATACGACAGCCCTTTGCGATTCAGCTGGCAGGGAGTAATCGCGGAAAAACAAGACGATTTCACGGTTAGATTGAAGCTCGCCAATCCATACGCGCAATTTCTCGAAAAAACAACGCTGGGGATTATTCCAAAACATATTTGGTCGGAAACTCCTCCAAGAAACATTATTTTAGCGGAAGCCAACCTTAAACCGGTAGGCACAGGTCCTTACGGATTTATTAAGCTCAACAAAGACAAATCCGGCAAAATTCTTTCCATGCTTTTTGCGGCAAATAAAGAATATTACGGCGGCGCGCCATATATCGGCAGTATTTCTCTGAATTTTTTCGCAAGTGAAAAAGAAGCGATAAACGCGTATAAATCCGGAGACACGATGGGCGTGGCTAAAATCCCGTCTAAAGAAAGAAAATCAGCGGAAGGATATGGTCTGACTATCCATAATTTGAAAATACCCAAATACTTCGCGGTATTTCTCAACCCAAGCCAAAGCAAATTACTGGCAGACAAAGATGTGAGGCAGTCCTTGTCATTGGCAACGAATAAAGCCGAAATAATCGAAAAAGTTTTTTCAGGCAACGCGTTGCCGGCAGACTCCCCCATCGCTCCATGGTCTTTCGCTTACAATCAAGAAGCAAAAAAATATGAGTTCGATTTGGAAAAAGCAAAAGAGGTGCTGGAAAAAGCGGGCTGGCAAGATAAAAATGGAGATGGGATGCGGGAAAAAATTCTTTCCGGCGACAAAGAACCGACTAATTTGGAAATATTACTCGCGACTTCCAACGAAGACTTGCCCGATTTGATGCAAATGGGAGAACTGATCAAAGAACAATGGGAAAAAATCGGGGTTAAAACAACTCTCCAACAATACGAAGTAGAAGAATTAAAACAAAAAGTCATAAAATCCAGAAAATATGACGCTTTAATTTTCGGCGAAGTGCTTTCGCAAAGCCCCGACCCCTATGTTTTCTGGCATTCTTCCCAGAAAAAGGATCCCGGCCTGAATCTTGCCGCGTATGAAAACAAAGAAGTGGACAAAACATTGGAAGACATCAGGACAACTTCGGATTTGGAAAAACAAAAACAATATCTTTATAAATTTCAGGAATTGATATCCGAAGACGCGCCGGCGGTATTCGTAAGCTTCCCTTACTATCTTTATGGCACCAGCAAAAAAGTGAGAAACATAGAAACTTCGATTATCAGTATGCCGGCGAAACGTTTCGCGGGCATAGAAAAGTGGTATATAGAAAGCAAACGAGTGGAAAAAATAAATCAATAAGTTAGGACTTACGCGCTTGAGCAAATGGCCAGTCAATTTTAGAACATCATTTGCCCAAGCCGCAAGGGTTTGCCCAATTTCTTCGTTAAAATCTGCATTTGAGACTCGCCGTACCAATGTACGCCTCATCTCAAGCCTCGATTTTACCTCGAACTCTGGCAAACGCATAAGCCCTAAATAGCTCGCCCCTGTGGTGAAACTGGCAGACACATACGCTTCAGGTGCGTATGACCGCAAGGTCGTGGAGGTTCAAATCCTCTCGGGGGCACAATGAACAAAGTGAGTGAGCACTGGAGAGGATTTGAACGGGAAAGGGGTCGGGAAAACGGGAGTTTCCCCGTAGCGGAAATACTAAAACCGATGGGTTTTAGAACGCAGTTCTTTCCTGTTTCTGAAAGGAAAGAACGAGTAGTGAAAATCCTCTCGGGGGCACATAATAAAAAATAATTCTCAAGTAACGGATAAGGAATCAAGAATTGCGAAAAAAGTATTATAAAAATTTAATTCGTAATTCGTTATTCATTATTCATAATTTATAAATATGCCACCAGAACAAAAACAGACACTCGGGACAGAAAAACCGAGACGCCCTTCTCGATCAAGAATCAGAGGAGCAAAAACAAAAAGAAGCGAACGCGCGAGAAACACTCCGTTCGTGCGGTCATTCGCGCGCAAACATATAGAAACAGCAAGGATGCCCGGAGAAAAATTATTAAGAGTTATCCCACTCGGCGGCATGGAAGAAGTAGGCCGCAATATGACCGCGCTGGAATACGGAAATGATGTTTTGATTATAGACATGGGCCTGCAATTCCCCGAGGAAGATATGCCTGGCATCGATTACATTATCCCTAATATTGAATATTTAAAAGGAAGAGAGAAAGATGTATCCGGAGTCATCATCACCCACGCCCATTACGATCACATAGGCGCGATTCCTCATCTTATACCAAAACTCGGCAACCCGCCTATATACGGCACTGACTTAACTTTAGCGATTATAAAAAAACGCCATGAAGAATTTAAAGACATCTCTTGCCAGCTTGAACTTCACGAAGTTAATAAAGACAGCCGGATAAGGATTGGAATTTTCGATGTTGAATTTTTCGGCGTCAGCCACAATATTCCGGCATCTCTCGGAGTAATAGTGCATACTCCGGAAGGCATTGTCGTCCACACCGGAGACTTTAAAATTGACGAACGGTCCCAAATCGCCGGCGTGACGGAATTGGACAAATTGGCAAAACTCGGCCAACAAGGCGGACCGTTGCTTTTAATGTCGGACAGCACCAACGCCAGCCAAATGGGGAAACAAACCAGCGAAGTGGATATCGTCACCGAGCTTGATGATATTTTCAAAGAAGCCAGAGGGCGGATAATTTTCGGCACATTCTCTTCCCTTCTCGGACGCTTAAACGAGATCATCCAGCTCGGCGCGAAATATAATAAAAAAATCATCATCGAGGGCAGGAGCATGAAATCCAATATTGAGATAGCAAAACAGCTCGGCTACATAACAGTTCCAAAAGGAGTGATAATCTCGCTGGAAGAAATGAAACACTACCCGAACGACCAGATAATGATAATCGCGACCGGCGCCCAAGGCGAAGACCGCGCGGTGCTGATGAGAATAGCCAACAACGAACATAGAGTGATACAAATAGAGCCGAGAGACACATTTGTTTTCTCGTCTTCTGTCATTCCCGGCAATGAACGGACTGTCCAACGCTTGATAGATAAATTATATCGGGAAGGCGTTGATGTCATCAATTATCGCATGATGGATATTCATGCCGGAGGCCATGCCAAACAGGAAGACCTGCAAAAAGTGATTGAAATGACCAAACCGAAATTTTTCATGCCGATAGAAGGCAATCATTCATTTTTATGCATGCACGCGAAAATCGCCAAAAAGGCCGGCATGAGCAACGACCGGATAATTATCGCCGATAACGGGCAAATTGTAGAATGCAAAAACGGCGTATGCGTAAAAACAAAAGAAAAAGCCCCGACAGATTATGTATTTGTGGACGGTTTGGGAGTTGGAGATGTCGGAGACGTGGTATTGCGCGACAGGCAAATGCTGGCGCAAGACGGTATGTTTGTCGTCATAGTCACATTCGACCGCCATACCCGCAAAGTGAGAGGGAACGCCGACCTTATATCTCGAGGATTTGTGTATATGAGAGAATCCAA
>CAYIVQ010000039.1:0-7690 GCA_964366905.1 uncultured Candidatus Saccharibacteria bacterium | reverse complement strand
ACAAAAAGCTGATGAAATTCATCGGACGCGGCATAAAATACCGCGACAGCAAACACTTCCCAAAACAAGTATTTTCTTTGAGGCCATGCGCGGGCAAGCAAAGCCGCCAACACAGCGTATTCTAGAACATGAGCGATTTTGCGCAAAACAAAATCCAAATCATTAGGAAAATCCGACCGAAGATCCGGCATTGAAGAGAAGTAAAATATCAAAGCCGCCCACAAAAAAACAGGCAGCCACTTGCCAAGCAATGAATTACGAATCATGATTTTATTTCAATTCCTGCGTTCCGGAAAATTCTCCTTGAATCGCTTTTTTCATGCTTAAAATTCTTTCCGCTTCTTGCAAATATGTTTCAACATTTTTGCCTTTCGGGTCAACCTGCGGGATTTTCTCGCGAAGTTCATTTAAATATCCGCGCAACGTTCTTTGCTGGCTAAGTATCATTAGGCCTTTTTGATCAGTTATGCTGAATTCGCTTTTCCCAAAAAGCCGCTTAAAAAATCCGCCGGCGCTCGCGACTTTGAATTTGCCGTCCATCACATCGCTCGCTTGTTGAGTTTTAACTTTGCTCCACTCTTTAATGTTTTCCAATTCGGTATTATTTTTATAATGGAAAATTTCAGCGATTTTATTGCGAATACTCGCTTTAGAGTCAAAAACAACATTCTCCGTAACCCCCGCTCTTTCATTGGCTTTAGAATCTTGGTCCCAAGCATTGGAAGAAATTTTTTCCGTGACAGACCTGCTGTCTTTTGGCGGCCAATCTTCGCTCTCTATCCTTATTTCAGGATTATGAACCGCCTCATTCAAAGCGGCATCATGCTCTTTCGGCAATTCAAGCGGCGCCTTTTCAACCGCAACGGCTTCAGCAACAGGCGCCGCGCTTTCTTTCGCTCCTTCCGCTCCGCTTAGAGCTTCATTTAATAATCTGTCCAGTTCGTCTTTTGAATGCGCGCCTTTCAAGCCAGATAAAAATTCTTTTTGCGCGTCAGGCGGCATTTTCCCGAATCCGTCTTTATTATCATGCCACCATTCTAAAATTCTGTTTGCTTCGGAACGATCAATTCTCCCGCCCCAATGCCCTTTGCCATTATTAAAAACTTCTTTTATTTCATTGGGAATTTTTTCTCTATTTAAAACGCTTTCAATCTGCCGGTAAACTCCAGCCAAGCTCTGGCCTTCTCTAACCGCCACTTCAGATGTTTTAAAAACAGTAATGCTGCCATCGGCATTCCGCGCGACCGTATCGCCCGCGTGCGCCAAGTTGGCATCGAAATTTTCTATCACGGACCCGTCAGGATTTATAACTGTCGCCGTCGCGTCCGGAGACATGCTTAAATCAAGCGCCTCGCTTACGCTGCCTCCTTGCTTGATTACCGCTATGTTTTCCGCGGAAGCCAATTTTTCGATTTGCTCCGGGCTGAATCCTTTTAATTTCTCCGGTTCCAGCCCGGCGTCTTGCATTTTTTGCGCAAGCCCTCCCAACACTTGCGGTGTTACACCCCCTTCAAGCGCTTTATTTGCTATTTCCGAATCTTCGCCGAATACCGAAGCGATAGCCTGCTGATCATTTTCCATCTGTTCGCGAACTCGCCAGCCAAGCGATTCTTGCGTCTGCCCGCGAGCCAATTCCTCAAGCGAAGGCGCTTCCGGCCGCGCGTCAGTCATCCCTTTTACTTCTTCATAAGAATATCGGGTTGGCTGGTATATTTTCTCGCCTTCCGCGACAGTTGTCGGCGTGGCCCCAGTTCCTTCTTTCTCCGTGATGCCGACTATGGATAATAATCGTTTTGCGTTGCCCAGCCAATTTTCTCCCATTTGACCAAGCGCGTCGCCAATCTTTCCTTCTTCCACCGCCTCCAAAAGTTTTTTAGCGCCTTCCGCCGGAACCATCGCGCCGGTTTGTATCGCGTACTCGTATTCCGCTAACCCGGCGAACCTCAACAATATGCCGATCGAGGAAACAAAATCAACGCCTCTTTTAAAATGACTTTTTTCTTTATTGAAAACATTAAAATCGCTGATAGTCTCCCAAGCTGAATTGATAAATAAATCTTTTGCTGCTGCTTTTAGTTTCCCGCCGATTGAGCCGCCTTCTCTAAAATGCGCTTTATTATATGTTTCGCTTGCCTTTCTTGCCCTTTCCAACGCGGCAAACCCGGAATATCCCAAAACACGCAAATACGGCTGGGCCAACATAATAGAAGCCGTGTTCAACGCTTCTTTCGCCACCAGCATCCCCTGCGCTTTGTTATTGATATATAAATCCGTCAACTCTTTTATTTTGTCGCGCTTTTCTGCCTCCGCTTCTTCGCTTCTGTGATTATATTCCCGCAGGATGAGGGTGATTTCTCTTCTCATCTGCTCCTTTTCACTGTCCGGAAGATTGGCTTCGGCCAACTTTTGATTCAACGCCCTGATTTTTTCTCTTACAGGATTGGTAGCTTCTCTCATTTCTTCTTTTTCTTTTTGTATTTCTCCTTTTTCTTTATCGCTGCCATCGGCATTCGCAAGCCGTTCTTTTGTTAATCGCCTTACTTCCAATACGTTTTCCGCTATCTCCCGAGTCGTTAAAACAAGCTCTTTTTTTTGTTTACCTTTAGAAATAATGTCATAACCGAGCTTTGCCGTTTCTTCAACAACTCTAAAGCCAAAAACAGATCCTGCTGTTTTCCAAGCTCCTTTCGCAACCGCGCCGGCAAATTTCCACGCGCCGGAAGATTTTGAGCTTTGCTCTTCCGATTCAATTTCTTGTTCCGGTTTTTCCTCGACATCGCTTTCCGGGACAACTTCCGGTTGCTCCTGTTGTTCATGCTGTAATTGCTGTGGTTGTTCTTGCCGCCCCATTTCTTGCGTAACTTCAACCGGTTCTTGATTTGCCGTCATACGGTGACCGCTCCGCTCTCTCTGTTCGCGGGTTGCCTCGTCTCCAGTCTGCAAAACCGCCTCTTGAGAGGCTTCCTGATCGCTCTTAAAAGCTCTTCCTGCCCATTCTTCCCATTTCTTCTCTTTAGCCGACAAAATCTCTTCCGGAATTTCCGGCTTTTTCTCCGTTTCCACAGACGGCTTAATAGATTGTTCTTCCGGTTGTTCTATGGCCATATCATCAGAAGTATTAGAATTTTTACGAGATTTGCCTGGCATGATAGATAAATTTAACCTGATAATTGTTTATCTTCTAATTTTTGTAAAAATTCGTCATTAAGCTGTTTTTCTTTCTGCTCGGTTTCCGACTTTAACTGCTGAAGCTTGCTTTTAAAATCCATATCAACTACCTGTGTTTGAGCATCCAGATACGCGACTTCCAGCGCGCTAACAAGCGCGTCCAATTCCGTCGAGGATAATTTCTCCGCCAGCGCTAACAATGCCTCTTTCACATCGTCTTCAACAGGCAACCCGCGAACAGAGAGAGCGGAGCAGTCACCGTATGATGGCAAACTGGCAACTAAAAAGCCGAATTTTGCGCCATCCACCGCGGCTACCGCCTTAACATCTTCCGACAAATCGCCTTGACTGCTATTATTTTGGTTAATTTGATTATTTCCCATTAATTATAAACAAAGTTTGAAATTAGTTCGTTCGGATAAAATGAAAATAAATTCCGTTTATTTTCATTTTACTCCTCACTGCCAATTATAATTTTGCCATATTCCGCGTTTGGATGCAAATAGACACTGTGTGTTTAATGGTTTATTATACAATAGGACTTACGCGTTCAAACAGAATGTCCAGTCAATACAAAAGCACACTACTTGTTTGAGCCACAAGGGTTTGCCCAATTTCTTCGTTAAAATCTGCGTTTGAGACTCGCCGTACATCAGTACGCCTCGTCTCAAGCCTCGATTTTGCCTCGAACTTGGGCAAACGCGTAAGTCCTATATAAGAAGATGTTTATGAAAATTCTGATTTTTCTGATTAAAATCACTGTCTTGATTGGCTTGATCGCGCTGGGGTTTTATTTGTGGCCGGAAAAAATCTCCGGAGAACAGCAGCAAAGCGCTCAAAAAATTTCTCTGGTAAAAACGGCTTTTAATTTCTTAACCGATAAATCAGAACCGCTCCAAGGCGAGAACCGCGATCGTGTAAATATTTTATTCCTCGGACTGCCAGGCGTTGGCAACGACGCGCCGAACTTAACGGATACTATTATTCTTTTAAGCATTCGCCCGTCAGATAATCGGCTGGCATTGCTGTCATTGCCGCGCGATCTTTTAGTTAAAGTTCCAAAACGCGGGACGCTCTCAAAGATCAACGCGCTTTTTGAAATGGGAAGAAAAGACCCGAGCATGATAAAGGAAAAAGTCGCTGAAATAACAGGCCAGCAAATTGATTATTACATCGCTTTGGATGTCAGCGGAGTTGAAAAAATCATAGATATTTTAGGCGGTTTGAATGTATGGGTGGCGGAAGATGTATTCGACCCGCAATTCCCCACTCCTGGGCACGGGACGGAATATTTCACTGTTAAAAAAGGCTGGCGATACTTTGACGGCAAGACTGTCCAGAAATATCTGCGTACCCGCCATTCCGCCGATGGCGATTTCGCGCGCATGCGCCAACAGCAAGCGGTCATTGAAGCGCTAAGAAAAAAAATATTCGGCTTGAATCTGCTTTACGATTTCCCAACAGCGTTTTCCATTTTCAAAACCACGCGCGACAGCATGCAAACAGATCTTGATGAGAGCAATCTAAAACGATTATATGACATTGCTAAAAATATAAGCTATGATAATGTAATCCATAAAGTTGTTGACGGCAACCCGAAAGACCAAAACGCTCTGCTTGAAAGCAAAACTATTGAACTTGGCGGCAAACCGGCGTTTGTGCTTGTGCCTAAAAAAAGTAATTATGATTATTCAGAAATACAAGCATTGGCGAGAAATATATTTGATAATTAAAAATCAGATTTATGTATCTAATTGTAGGCCTCGGCAATCCCGGGCAAGAATACGAAAATACGAAACACAATATCGGCAGAGAGATTGTTGAAAAATGCGCCAAGAAATGCGGTGTTGATGGTTTTGAGTTTGACAAAAAATCAAACGCTCTTGTCGCGCAAGCAAAAATAGAAAAAGAGAAAGTTATCTTCGCCTTGCCGGAAACTTTTATGAATAAATCCGGACTTGCCGTGTCCGCACTCGCGAAATTTTATAAAGTAAAGCCCGCCGCGATTTTTGTCGTTCACGACGATGTGGACTTACCCGCAGGAAAAATAAAAATATCATTCGCGCGCAGTTCCGCCGGACACAAAGGCGTTGAACATATTATTAAAAATCTCAAAACCAACGAATTTTACCGCTTGCGCGTCGGCATCGGGCAAAAGAAAAAAACCAAACAAGCGATGGAAATGGTGCTCAAAAAATTCTCCGCCAAAGAAACAGACGAAATGAAAAAAGTTATCAAGAAAACCTGCGACGCCATCATCTGCACCATCACCGAAAGCCCTGACAAAGCAATGACGATATACAATCAAAGTTAGAGCTATGATCCAAGAATTAATGATCGCCGCGTTTACTCCCTCCTTTTTGCAAAAGGAGGTTTTGTGGTTTGAGGAGAATGCGGAAAAAATCAGAAAAATTTCCAAAGGCAACCCGCGAACAGAGAGAGCGGAGCGGTCGCCGTATGACGGCAACGCGTTTTGGAAAAAGAATGTCTTATTCATAGAAGAAGGCAGGAAGATAAAACTGTCAGAATTTCTGCGCGAACTTGATGAATTGAATTACCAAAAAGTTTACAGCTCGGCTGGAGGAATTTCCGGCAACCCGCGAGCCCGGCAAGCGGAGCCACGACTCGGCAAAAGCCCTCGCTGGACTGCTGTTTGTAACCAATCGCAAAGCTCTTGGACAAACAGGGAGCAGTCGCCGTATGACGGCGGACAAAAAGAGCTTCCGAGATTGGGGGAATTTTCCGTGCGCGGAGGAACAGTGACAGTCTTCCCGGTGAATTCGAATTATCCGGCGCGAATTGATTTTTTAGGCAATAAAATTGAAAAGATAGTGGTGCTAAAAGAAGCGGAAACGGCCGCGCCTTCGCAAGAGCAGGCAACCCGAGAACAGAGAGAGCGGAGCGGTCGTCGTATGACGGCACGCAAGGAATCAGCGCATCTCCACAACCTCAAACCGGGAGCGTTTGTGGTGCATCTTGACCATGGCATCGGCATATACAAAGGAATGGAAAATATGCAAACTACCGACGGCAACCCGCGAACAGAGAGAGCGGAGCAGTCGTCGTATGACGGCGAAACTGTAAATTACTATGTTTTAGAATACGCCCCGCCAAAAGACGGGAAAGACCCGGATCGCCTTTTGGTGCCTGAAAATCAAGCTAAAAAACTTTCCATATATCTCGGCTTTGAGACGCCAAAAATTCATCGGCTTTCCGGCAATATATGGGAGCATACCAAGAAAAAAGCTACCGAAGACGCGCAAAAATTGGCGGTGGAGCTATTGGAAATATATTCAAAAAGAGAGGTCGCTTCCCGCCAGGCGTATGATAATGATAAGCATATGCAACGCGAGTTTGAAAACATATTTGACCATCTTGAAACAGATGATCAAAAAAAAGCCATTGAAGAAGTGTATGAGGATATGGAAAAAGACAAGCCGATGGACCGGCTGATTTGCGGAGATGTCGGATTCGGCAAAACAGAAGTGGCTATGCGAGCCTCTTTCAAAGCCGTCAATTCCGGAAAACAAGTCGCCATTCTCTGCCCGACAACAATTTTAGCCGATCAGCACTTCGCCACATTCACTAAAAGATTTGAAAAATTCCCTTTTAATATCGCTATGCTTTCACGCTTTGAAAACAAAAAAACACAGAAAGAAACGGCGGAGAAATTAAAAGACGGGAAAATTGATATAATAATCGGCACTCATCGGCTTTTATCGCGCGATATAGCGTTCAAAAATCTCGGGCTTTTAATTATAGACGAAGAGCAGAGGTTTGGCGTCCGCCAAAAAGAAAAGCTGAAAAAGTTCAGAGAGGATGTGGATATTTTAAGTTTGTCCGCCACTCCAATCCCCCGCACGCTTTATCTTGCAATGTCCGGCTTGCGAAACATCAGCGTTATTAATACTCCTCCGCTTGGTAGACAGCCGATTGAAACAATCATCTCGCCTTACGACAAAAATATAATCAAAAAAGCGGTTGAAACGGAATTAAAAAGAGGCGGTCAAGTGTATTTCTTACACAACCGCATTGAAACAATAGAGCAAACAAAAACCATGCTCGCCAGCATTCTCCCCCGTGCCCGTCTGGAAACTGCGCATGGCAGAATGGGCGAATTGCGCCTACGAAAAATTATGCAAATGTTTAAAGAACATAAAATCGACGCGCTGGTTTCCACCACCATTATAGAAAACGGACTGGATATAAAAAACGCCAACACTTTAATAGTGGACGACGCGGCGCGACTCGGACTGGCTCAAGCCCATCAGATAAGAGGCAGAATCGGCAGAGCGGAAGCTAAGAGTTACGCTTACTTTTTATATTCCGCTAAGCATCTTTCCGATGACGCGGGAAAACGCCTTGAAGCGCTCAAAGAAGCAAGCGAACTTGGCTCCGGATATTTAATCGCTCAGCGCGACCTTGAAATCCGCGGCGCGGGAAATATTTTAGGCAGAGAACAATCCGGCGCTATCAACCAAGTCGGCCTAAATTTATACTGCCAAATCCTCGCCGAAGCGGT
>CAYIVQ010000038.1:0-7929 GCA_964366905.1 uncultured Candidatus Saccharibacteria bacterium | reverse complement strand
AGAGATAGCTCAAATATTATTAAAAATACACGCAGTTGGCTTTGCGCTTGATGATCTTATTATGTTTAAGTCTGGCATTAAGTCGCCGGTTTATGTTGATAATCGAAAATTGCCTTTTTATCCGAAAGAATGGCAAAAAGTGATTTCTGGATTCGAAGCGATCACTAAAGAAAAAAATCTGCAATTTGATATAATCGCCGGAATTGAATCCGCCGGAATCCCCCACAGCGCGGCACTCGGATTTTTAATGAAAAAACCGTCAGTCTTTGTGCGTAAGAAAGTCAAAGAACATGGCACTAAAAAACTTGTTGAGGGCGGGGACGTAAACGGCAAGCAGGTGCTTTTAATTGAGGACCTTGTAACTACCGGCTCAAGCAGTTTGGCTGGAGTTGAAGCGCTAAGAGAAGGAGGCGCAAAAGTGATAAATTGTTTAGTTATTACAAGCTACGAATTTCCGGAAGCTAAGAAAGCATTTGCCGAAGCCGGGGTGGAACTTCACGCTTTGACCTCTTTCCCAATAATATTGAAAGAGGCGATATCTTTGGGGTTGATTAAAGAAAAAGAGGAACAGGCAATAAAAGATTTTTTGGCCGATCCTCATCATTGGAATCATGAATATCATTGATAAGCTAAATAAAAGAATCGGCACGGTTAATTCGCTTGCATGCGTTGGACTTGATTCCGATTTTGATAAAATTTCGGAACGGTTTAGAACGCTTGAATTTCCCCAGTTTGAGTTCAACAAATATATTATTGAGCAAACGCACGAATACGTTTGCGCGTTCAAACCAAACAGTGCGTTTTATGAAGCGCGCGGCGAACAAGGAATGCGCGAGCTAAAATTGACAATTGATTATATAAATCAAAATCATTCTGATATCGTTACGATTCTCGACGCAAAACGCGCGGATATCGGCTCAACAAATAAAGGATATGTCGCCGCAATTTTTGATTGGCTGGGATTTGACGCGACAACTCTCCATCCGTATCTTGGCAGAGAAGCGCTCGCGCCATTTTTGGAAAGAGCTGATAAAGCATGCATTATTTTATGCCGCACTTCAAATCCAGGAGCAGGGGAGCTGCAGGATTTGAAAATAGGCGAAAAACCGCTTTGGCTGACGGTAGCCGAAAAAGTAAGCAAGGAATGGAACGAAAATAATAACTGCATGCTTGTGATTGGCGCGACTTATCCCAAAGAAATGAACACAATCAGACAAATAGTCGGTAATATGACATTTCTAGTGCCTGGAGTAGGCGCGCAAAAAGGTAGCGTGAAAGAAATCATAAAAGCGGGAATTAATAATGAACGCAATGGACTGATCATTAGTTCCTCGCGACAAATCATTTTTTCCGATAATCCCCGCAGAGAAGCAGTTAAACTCAAAGAAGAAATAAATAAATATAGATCGGTATAGAATGCTATTATTGTAAATAGCTCTAAATAGTGTTAAACTCTGAAGCGTTCTGTAAACGATCATTAAAAAAACATGGGGGAAGGAGGTGGCAGATATGCGATGCGAGAAATGCGGAGGATTTATGGTACCTGAACAGCTTACAGACGGGCAGAGCGGAATATATAACAAGAATGCCGTAAATGCTTTAAAATGCACGGGTTGCGGTTCATTATTTGAAACGGTTTTAACAGCAAACAAGATCGGGTCAGTAAACGGACAAATCAGTTTTTCAAGACACAAAGTGAACAGAAGATATGAATACTCTGTTGTAAATAGCTTGAAAAAAACAGCAAAAAAAGCTATTAAGAAATAACCAAACAAAAGCCGGGGGAGAACAAATCCCCCGGCTTTTCTCTATATACTATGCGTCGCACAATATATCTTTTGCGACGCTATATATTAGCACCACAAAAGATTGTGTATATTGGCAACATTAGAAATGTCGCGCAATCATTAACTTTCCCATATTCGAGTTCTTGCCAGTTTTAATCTTTCTTCTGTTCCCATGTCTATCCATTTGCCATTATGTATATAAGCTGACAACGATTTTTGGCTAGCCAATTTTGGAAAAATTTCTTTTTCAATTGAAAAACTTTCTCTATCAATTTCTTTAAAAATTTCCGGCGTTAATATATAGCATCCGGCGTTAATATGTCCGGCTGTCGGCTCTTCCGGTTTTTCCGTGAATGTATGTATTTTGTGATCATCATGTAATACAAGTCCGTAATCTTTGGCATTTTCCATCCAGACTAATGTCATGGAACCAACTATATTTTCCTGTTGCTTGAAATGCGAAATAAAATCTGAAAAATCAATATCTGATAATATGTCGCCATTCAATGCTAAAAACGGCTCATTTAGTTTTTGAGACGCGAATTTAATCGCTCCGCCGGTTCCTAATGGAACGCTTTCAACCACATATTCGTATTTGCCGTTTATATGATTGATGAGTTGTTCATTGCGAAAACCGAGAGCGAAAACAACTTCCTTCACTCCATGGCGTTCAAGCAATTCAAGCTGATGATCTATAACAAACTTACTGTTAACCTCGACCAACGCTTTCGGTATGTCTTTGGCGCTCTCCGGCAATCGTGTGCCTCTGCCGCCTGCAAGAATAATAGCTTTCATATTTTTTACAGATACTCCATTGGGTTTAGAGTGCCCCCAATCGGTATCAATAATCCCGGCACTTTTGTGCTTTTCATTAAAGTATAACTGTCTGAAGTAAATATTGTAAAGTGCAGATGCGGACCGGTTGAATATCCGGTAGACCCGACATAACCGATTATGTCTCCGGTTTTAACTTCTTGCCCGACTGATACCTTCTGCAAAGAAAGATGGCCGTATAAAGTTACGATGCTAAAACTGCTATGTTCTATGGCAATCCATTTGCCGTATGAATAACGGCCATTATCCCCCACTCCGATAATTTTCCCTCCAAGAGCCGCTTTTATCGGCGTTCCTGTCGGAGCCGCTATATCGATGCCGTTATGGAAATCGTACACAGCATTCCAATTCGGTTTGCCATATCCTTGCGAAAGCCTGCCATCAAGAGGCCATCTGAGAATTCCTTTACTTATGGATATCTTGCTTTTATCGATCGCTTGACGCAATCTTTCTTCCAGTGCGTTTATTTCAGACTCCACATCCTGCCGTTTGCGATTAAGTTCGTTTATGATGCGCTGATATTCCTTTTCTTTATTTCTTGTATCTTTCAATAACGAATCTTTCTCCGTTTTCTGTTCGTTGGTAATTTGCCATTGGCTTCCCAATTCTTCGTTTAAATTTTTGAGTTCTGCTTGCTGAGTCTCCTTGTCTTTTTTGAAATTCTCAAGCTCGCTTTTAAAAGTTTTTAATTCGTCGAGGCTAACCTTAACATCCCTCTGCAGGTTCGCTAAACTTTCCTGCTGGCTGAAAAAATCAGATAAGTTTTTAGTCGAGAAGGCAAGCGAAAGCAGATTGCCAGACTCGGACTGAGACATCAGCAGTATTATATGAGCAAGTTTTTCTTTTCTGCTTTTTATTTCGTCTTCTTTCACATAAACCTGATTTTTTAATTCATCGATCTTTAATCCTGCTTCAATAATCTGAGTTTGAGTTTTCTTGATATTTAAATTCAGAATCGCTATTTCCTTGTTCATCCGATTGATCTGATTTTGCAGAGTATTCTCTTGTTTGCCAACGGCTTCCAAATCTTTTTGATATTTTTTTATCGTGGCGGCCAGGTCTTTAACTTCCTGAGCCCTTAATTCAATTTCTTTTTTGATTTCATCAATTATTGAAACAGCATAAATAAAACGACCGCCTGAAAATAACCCGCCACTTAAAACTAAAATCGCGGCCGCAACTGAAAACAGTTTGATAATAACGCTTTGTTTTGCCATTATTTTAATGAGATAGTTTCAATTTCTCTATTGCATAATCAACGCGGCGAATCGTTTCTTGCTTTCCTAAAACAAAGGCAATCTCCGCCGGTCCAGGCGATGCTTCTTTGCCTGAAAGCGCGACTCTCATCGGCCAATACACCTCACCGCTTGAAAATTTTATCAGAGCGCCGTCCAAAACAGACTTAATGCGGATTTCAGAAAATTCTTTTTCATCCAACCCTTCAAGCAAATTTTTCGTTGCCATCAAACTGTCTAGTATTGTTTCTTTATTGCTTTTCTTCCATATTAAGAGTTCTGCTTGGTAACCAGGAAGTTTGAAAAAAAACTCTGTAATTCCGGCAATTTCCGATAATTTTTTAATCCGGTCTTTTTCCACCGCGACTATTTTCTCTACCATCTCTTGGTCAGTATGTTCATCAACCAAACCGGCTTCTTTTAAATACGACATGCATAATCCGGATAATCCAGCGTTTGTTTTTTGCCTTATATAATACCCGTTCAGCCAGTTAAGTTTTTGAATGTTAAATATCGCTCCGGACTTGCTGACTTGCGTGATATCAAACGCGTCAATAAGTTCTTGGAGAGAAAAAATCTCTTTTTCATCTCCCGGATTCCACCCTAAAAATGCTATGAAATTTATCATAGCTTCCGGAAGATAGCCGTCTTTTTTGTATTCCATAAGCGAAGTTGCCCCATGGCGCTTAGAAAGCTTGCTTCTATCCGAACCTAAAATCAAAGGCACATGGCCATAAAGAGGGATTTTGAATCCAAGGGCTTCCTGGATTAGAATCTGTTTAGGGGTATTGGACAGATGATCTTCTCCGCGAATCACGCAATTAATCCGCATTTCTTCATCATCTACAACGACGGCGAAATTATAAAGCGACTCATCAAAATTCTTGGCTATAACAATATCGCCAATTAAGCCCGCATCAAATTCCACGGGTCCTTTAATTAAATCAATAAACGCGATTTTTTTAGCAGACACCTTGAATCTGATAACGCTCTTTGCCCCGGATCTAATTTTTTCTTCTGTTTCTTTTTTATCCAATCCGGCGCATTTGCCGGAATATTTAATCGGCAGACTCTGTGAAGCCATGTAATTTCTATGAGCTTCCAATTCTTCCGGCGTACAGAAACAATGGTATGCCTTATTTTCATTTAAAAGCTTTTCTAAAAAGAACCGATGCCTTTCTGATCGTTCGCTTTGATGATAAGGCGCGAACTGACCACCAATATCGGGACCTTCATCCCATATCATTCCAAGCCATTTCAATCCTTCCATAATATCTTCTTCAAATCTTTTTTCCGATCTTTCTTTATCGGTATCTTCAACGCGCAAAATAAACTTGCCGCCGTATTTCTTGGCGAATAAATAATTAAATAACGCGGTTCGCGCCGTCCCGATATGCAAAAAACCGGTTGGACTGGGAGCGATGCGAACGCGAGGATTCTTAAGGATAGTTATTTGTTTCATAGAATGACAAATTTAACAATTTCGAATTCTGGTTTTAAGCATTAATCATTAGTTGTCAAATGCCACTCTTAAACCTCTCCTGTATTTCCATCTCAATCTGCTGTCTGTCTCTGCCATATTTCAACCTTGATAATTCTTTAATAATCTTGGATATTTCGGAATTGCCTTTTTTCGGGAAACCAACAACTATATTAAAGGGTTTAGTTGTTTGACTGTTCACAAGCAGTTTGGCATAAGCGTTTAAATTGTCTAAATTAGCGATATCTTGCGCGCCGAATTCCGGTTCAAAGTATTTTTGTAAAAATTCCGCGTCTTCTATGCCAGTGCGAAATATCATCATTGAGCCAACATTGCCAAAAACCGCGTCTCGAATCCCCTCTTTAAGCTGGCTGATAAACTGATGCGCCATAACCAGAGACAGCCTGTATTTTCTTGCCTCGGAGAGAATAACAGATATGGAATCTGTCGAAAAATTTTGAAACTCATCAATATATAGGTAAAAATCTTTACGTTCCTCAACCGAAACATTGGTTCTGGACAGCGCCGCCATCAAAATTTTCCCCACGATAAGCAACCCCAAAAGATTGCTATTGATATCCCCTATTCTACCTTTAGACAGATTAACCAATAAAATCTTTTGATTGTCCATAATATCTCTGAAATGTAAAGAGCTCTTTTGCTGGGCTACAATCGGCCGCATAAATTCATTGGCAAGAAAAGTATTGAATTTGCTCGTAATATACGGAGTAATATTTGCCAACGCGGAATCTCCGCCGGCTTTTTCCGCCTCTTTTTCCCAGAAGTTTTTAACCAGCGGATCGGTTATTTTTGCCAGTTTCATTTTTCGAAATGCCGGATCAGAAAACACTCTCGGCACTTCCAATAAAGTGGAACCGCTGTCTGGATCCCCCATTATCAAAAGCAGAGCGTAACGCGTATACTGCTCAAACATCGGCCCTCCGGTAGTTTTCAAGTCATATAATTTGTCAAAGATGCTTATCATCTCATTGACTATAAAAGTTTTTTGCTCCGGGAAATCAGAATCGTATTCAAGCATGTTTATGCCCATCGGCCTTTCCAGATCACCGGGATCAAAAACAATTACATCATCCGCTCTATGCTTTGGTATGATTTCCAATATATCGGCAATCGCTTCTCCATGCGGATCTATGAAGCAAACTCCCTCGCCATTTTCAATGTCTTGGATAATCATATTTTTCATCGACACGGTTTTACCGGTGCCGGTCTGCCCTAAAACATAATAATGCCGGCGGCGATCATCTTTGGTGATTCTTACGGGTTGTTCCACGCCTCGATAAACATTTTTGCCTACAATAATGCCTTCCGCGGGCATGCCGGAAGGCATTGGAGCGCTCCTGGCTTTCAGTGATTTGATATTTTTTGTTTCAAGATAAGGAGTCGGAAAGTGAAAAATACTGGTTAATTCTTCGGTGTTTAAAGTCATCATTTGCTGATTGTTAAAATGCCTGAAAGAAAAATTGTAAAGCAATTTTTGAAATTGTTTGCCGGCGACTCTTTTTATCGTAAAACCATTAAGATTGGGATTTTCAAACTGAGAGAAAGCGTTTTCTAATCCGCCAAGTATCGCTTCCGCCCGAGTCTGAGTGAGAGCGGAAGCGATTAGTCTGATGTTTGCGTCAAACCCTATTTTTGACGCCTTTTGCTCCATTGCCTTGATAGTCGGCTCATCAATAGCCATTACCGGCTTATTTTTCTTGTCTTCTTCCTCATTTTTCTTGGAATTCATGGACGCGACAATATGCTCAAAAATGTTTTTCTTCACCATGCTGTAAGCTTCGCGAAAACTTTTGCCGCTTTTCATTTCCCAGATGATTTTTTTAGCGTCATCCTGCCAGCTTTGATTAGGCTTTATCAAGACCTGCACGGCGCACCCTTCTCCATGAAACTCCAATTTTGACATGGCGTTGGCGATAAAATTCAAAGGATCGGTTTCTAAGTTCTGATAAGTTTTTATGGGCAGAAAAAAACTGTGGGACAAATTAAGATAAGAAGCGGCAGTCGCCCCCACAGGATTGAAAATATTATAATCTTCGACAACCTCCACCTTCGCCCCATTTAAAAATCCGGTGATCTGTTTTTCCACCGTGTCCACATATTTTCTCGGAACGCTAAGATAAAAATGCACTTCCTCTCCTATCATATGAAGCGCGATTTCAAACGCCAGCGCGGACGGCCCCTGAAACATTCCTTTCAGCCATCCTTCCTTCACTTTTGCTATGCTTGAATAAAACTGCTCCGTCACTTCGATTATTTTTTTCACTTCCGCCTGGTCAACAGTTTTTTTATCTTTGTCTTTGTGCAGAGGCACCGATACTAAAATAAGCGCCAAATTGAGCGAGTAATTGATTTCTTCTTTTTTGCCAAGGCGCAAAATCCAATAAATAGCAAAACCGGCAATGGCCAGCAACATTGCCGTAATGAGCATTAAAAAATAAAGCATTGCATTTGATGTCATTACTTCACCTCAAAAATTACTCTTCTTGTTTAAGTTTATTTCTCATCATTAATTCATCGCGCAGTTTGTCCACCAGCAAATCATGAAAAGCATCCAAAAGAAACGGCTCGTTCA
>CAYIVQ010000037.1:0-8049 GCA_964366905.1 uncultured Candidatus Saccharibacteria bacterium | reverse complement strand
CTTCCGGTCTGGCATTTGGAAGATCAATTTTGTTTACTGCCGGGATGATAACTAAGTTTTGCTTTTGTGCTTGCTCTAAATTGGCGAGTGTCTGTGCTTGCACTCCTTTGGTGCAATCCACAAGCAAAACCGCCCCTTCAACGGCCGCGAGCGACCTCGAAACTTCGTATCCAAAATCAACATGACCGGGAGTATCTATCAGATTCAAAATAAATTCTTGTTTTGAATCTGATAACTCATAACTTATAACTGATGACTTATAACGATCAGATTCTGATATCTTGTTATTTGTTATAAGTTTTAAGTCATCAGTTGATGGTTTGTAAATCATCCGGACCGGCTGCATTTTTATGGTAATACCGCGCTCTCTTTCAATGCTCATAGTATCAAGCATCTGATCCTGCATTTTTCTTTTCTCCACCGTTCCCGTCAATTCCAAAAACCGATCCGCTAAAGTGGATTTTCCGTGATCAATATGGGCGATTATACAAAAATTTCTGATGTTCATATTTTACAACTAAAGTAAAAAGCTGTTTTGAGTAAAATTCGATGGAAAACGAGGAACGAGCATCGGAGTTTTGACAAAGAAGTCCGCCAAACTCGTAAATCCTAATTTTATAACTTCTCCGAACCGTTCACCTGTACAGGAAACAGCCGCGATAAGAAGAGTTTCCGCACAGGCAGATAAAGCGCTTCCCAAAAAGCGAAAAATTCCGAGATTTTTAACAGATAAGAAACAACGGAATAAACGGTCAGTCCCACTAAAAACGCAGATACGCCTTGCAAGAATATACCCGCGAATGTGTGCATGTCAACTATGCCGGCAACCAAGCGCAAAGTCGGATATATCGCTACAGCCATTAGCGCCACAGCTATATTTATTTTGACAATAGAAGTCAATATTTTTGATGAATCAAACTCGCTGATTTTTGTGGAAAAAGCAAAATAAAGCCACAAAAAATTAATAATGCTTGAAACGGAAAACGCGAGAGGCAAAGCTAGAACAGAAATATTTTCCATATCCGACACTTTCAATAAACGACCGACTAATTCAAAAAACTGTCCTCCGCCATCCATTAAGCGCAAAAACCAAAAACTTAAAAATATATTGATAAATACGCAGACAACATTTATAAAAACAGGCGTCTTTGTATCGGAGATCGCGTAAAAGGCGCGAGAAAAAAGCGGAATCAGGCTTTGAGCGAAAATAGAAATGGCAAACGCGCCTAATGCGGCGGCGGTCAAGCGCGTATCTTCCCATGAAAATGCGCCGTATCCTAATATAACACGCACAATTTGCGCGCGCTCTAAAATCAAAAATATGGATATCGGGATAACCAGAAATAAGATCTGATTCACGGAGAGATAAAGTTCGTCTAAAAATCCTTTGACATCCCCTTCCGCCCAACTTGAACTTAGCGCCGGGAAAACCGCGGTAACAAACGAGAGAGCTACTATTCCTATCGGCACATACTGTAAATCATTGGCAAAATTAAATACCGAGATACTGCCGGCAGACACTGCCGAAGCCAAAGCGGTAATGACTATAAAATTCAACTGGTAAGCGGCAAGACCGACAGTGCGAGGCAGAGAAAGCCAGAAAACTTTCCTTAAACCGGGATGCGTTAAATCAAAAACCGGCCGGAATTTGAAACCAAGATGGAGAAGAGGTAATAAATTTATAATCAGATGCAAAAACGCGCCAAGCGCCACCCCGATGGCAAGCCCGATTATACCGAAAAAATCCACGAAAAAAACAGCGCCTAAAATAATGCCAATATTATAAAATACCGGCGCGACGGCAAAACTGAAAAACATTTTGTTAGTTTGCAAGATACTGCCGATAATGCTGGAAATGCCGAGCAAAAGCGGGCTTAAAAACATTATTCTGGTGAGAGCAACTGTCGCCTGCTGTTTTTGCGCGTCAAAACCGAAAGCGATCAAAGAAATAATTTGAGGAGCAAAAATAATCGCGACTATGGAAAATATGGCAACGCCAGCGGCAAATACAGTCAGCACATTATTCGCGAACCGCCATGCTTCTTTTTTACCCCTTGCCAGATACTCCGCGAAAACAGGAATAAAAACAGAGCCGAGAACTCCGATTATCAGAAGATTATAAATAAAGTCCGGTATTCTAAAAGCGGCAAAATAAATATCCAGCGTATCGCCGGCGCCGAATTCTCCGGCGAAAATACGATTCCTGATTAATCCGAGTATCTTGGATAAAAAAGAAAAAAAGCCGATCATAAACGCGGCCGACATCACTACCTGGTATTCTTTGTTTAAAATATTTTTGAAAAACATTTATTTAAGGTAATTTAAATTTAAACACCGCTTTGGCGGGTTTTTCTGAAGTCAATTCAATCCACGCGCCAAAAACCGTTTTTCCTGATTCGGTATAAATTTCCGTCGCATTCTCCGTATCTATTTTCAAACTGTCCGATATTTTTTGCGCATCGGCGTCTTTTTGAAACTCCGGCTTGTCATAGTCAAAATAAGGATATTCTTCTTTATATATATCGCCGGAAGCATTTATCAATTCTGAACCTAAAGGCGCGTAAAGACGCAAATAAACTGATTCGGTTTGAGCGCTTGTTGTCGCCGCTTGGAACATATTCGTTTTATCATAATCAATAGTCATTATGGCTTCGGAAATTGATCCGCCGGAAATAACTTCGGTTTTTTCAGAAATATCGTATTTCAGCGCGCCGTCTTTCCCCGCATCCATCCTGCTCAATACTGCTATAATGTCATTGCCTCGCGAATCGCCAATCTCTCCGCCCCAGTTTTTGGCTGAAATTCGCTTTTGATAATCATCATCGTTCAGCCAAACTAAAATATTCCCGTTATTTAAATTGTCTTGCGCCAAAGATAAGGCCGCGATCAATTCCTCTCCGGAAAATGACGGAATTTTATCAAATATCAATCCCAGCAAATCATTCAGCACGCGTTTAGAGCGGTTTGCTTCATCGCCGCTTTTCATCGCCTGATTTAATGTCTCGCTGATATTATCACCATTGACGCTGACTCCCTGCCTTAAAACATCGACCGAGCCGACTAAATTCAATGTTTTTCCTAAAAACTTATCATTCATGGCAATCACGCCGTCGATTTTTGTCCCGCTTGTCTTTTCATAAAGATACGCTATTTTTGAAGCGGAGAGTGGAAAATCCAAAAACCAATTGGCATTCTGAACGCTCCAAAAAGTGGAGGTTTTTTGAAGCGGCAACGGCGGCACGACTTTCAAAGCAAGCTGGCCGTCCAGATTGGAAATATCGTCAAAATGAACTTTTTTCAAATAGCCGTTTTCTGATTCAAGCAAGGCGTAAGAAATAATCGTCCCGCCGGTCGCGCGCGGATAAGCGGTATTTTGAAAAACCATGAGAATTTTTTTTGGTTCATCCGCGCCAAGCAGCCATGAACCCAACTCAAAATCAGAAGCAAAATTCTCCAAATTTGATGAGAGCATTGATATTTTTGGCAATAATACTGGGTAATCGGGAGCATTTGACAACTGATTTTTTACATTTTCTATAGATAATAATGCCTGCTTTATTCTTCGCGCTGATTCTCCCAGCGCTTGACCGAGAGATTTTTCCTGATCCGACAATTCCGCAAGAAAAACTGAATCGGAAGAAATTTTGAAAATCGGTTCAAAGCTTATGGCAACTTGTCTGCCGGCTTCCAATAATATTTCTTGGGATTCTTGAGAATCTTTTTGCCGTTCTGCTTGACCAATCCCAAAATAATCAGAAACTGATAAAAGCAAGGCTGGCAAAGAATTTGCTTTTTTGCGCGAAGGGGTAAAGCTTAGATAAGCATCGTGGAAAGCAAACATGGAATCCAGAAAACGAAATTCGGAGAATTTCTCTTGCGCGGAAATTAATTCTTCATAAGCGGAAACAGGCAGTTGAGCGACTTGCGCGCCCGGGTTTCGCCTGCTTGAACCGAAAAACAAAAACGAGAATGACACGGCGATTAAAACCGCAAAAGCCGTTAAAGTCACGGCAATTTTTTTAAACATCGGACTGGCGAAAAAACTTCTATATTCAACCCGCCCGGGCAAAACTTGATAATGCCAGACATACTTCGGAAAAAATTCATTGTTTAATTGAGCGTAAAAAATATTGCTGCCCTTCTGCATTTGCTCAATATAAAACTGAGCGAACTCATCCTCGCTTATTTCAACTTCTATTTTTTCTAAAACATCATTCGCTTTGGTGTTTTTTTCTTTCATATTTTCTCATTATAGCACAGATTCATACACCCTAAGAGTCTCTGCCGCACATTTAGTCCAATCGTATTTTGCTATATTTTTCAGTCCTTTCTGGATTAGATTTTTTCGCAAATTTTCATCATTTAACAATAATGCGATTTTCCCCGCCATATCTTCCGGAGAATGCGGATCAAAATACGAAGCCGCTTCTCCACAAGATTCTTTTAAGGCCGAGATATCAGAAACGGCGCAAGGAACGCCGTAACTCATCGCTTCCAATGGAGCGAATCCGAAACCTTCCATAAACGACGGGAATGCAAACACGGAAGCATTCGCGAAAAATATCGGCATTTCATTTTTGGGAATAAACCCTGGAATAATAACATCTCCGCCTAGCTTAAGTTCTGCCAAAACTTTGCGCGGCTCATTATAAAATTCATCTTCCTGCCCGCCTAAAACCAGTTGAATATCTTTTTCGTATTTATCCCTTAAAATCGCGAACGCCTTGATCAGATTAACAATATTTTTATGTTTCCTCCAAACGCCGGTAAAAAAAATATATGATTTGGTTATCCCACGCTTTGAAAGGAAATCCTCTGAATCTTTTTCATAATTCATAATTCGTGATTCATAATTCCTATTCGGCAGGCCGCCGTAAACTACTTTAATTTTGCTGTCGGCGATATTATAATCTTTAACAATTTGATTTTTTGTCGTTTCCGATACAGCGATGACCTTATCGCTCTTCTCTATGGAATTTTTAAAAACTCTTCTGAAAGCGAATTTGCGCCAGCCGGAATTACTCCTATGCCCGGGAAAATTATGAGTTGTCAGATCATGAATGGTGACAATCTTTTTGCCGTTGTAAAAAATCGGCGCGTTGAAATTTGGAAAGTGCGCCATATCCAGTTTTTCTTTTTTCAAAACTCGCGGCAAAAATAGTTGCTCGCCGTATGAATACCAATGATAATCCGCTAAAACTTTTTTAACATTTTGTTCAGAAAAAACCAATGAATGAAAAAAGTCTTTTTTCAGAAACAAAACATATTGATTTTGTTTATCAATTTTCAATAAATATCTCGTTAAATTTTCAATATATAGCCCGATGCCGGTTTGCTTCTCTCCCCACATCCTGGCATCAATTCCTATGCGCATAAAGATAAATCCTAAATCCGAATATCGAAATTCTAAACAAATTCAAAATCCAAATGTCTAAAATTCTAAATGTTCTGAATCTCGGATTTCGTGCTTCGGATTTTTTCAACAATTTCCAATATCTTCTTCTTAAATACTTCTTTATCAAATTTTTTCGCGTGTTCTCGTATTTCTAAAGATTCCCAATCTATTTTCTCAAAACGAGAAACCGCGCCAAGCAAAGACTGTTTTTCTTGTTTTTCAAAAAATATCCCTGTTTTGCCATCCGCTATTGTTTCCAGAGCTCCGCCAGCTTTGTAGGCGATAATCGGCCTGCCGGAAGCCATTGCTTCAAGCGGAACAATGCCAAAATCTTCTTCCTGCGGGAATATTAACGCTTTGCATTCGGCATAATATTTTTTGAGCGATTCATCGTCTAAAAATCCCAAAAATTCAATATTTTTTCCGGCGAGTTTTTTTAATCTTTTATTTTCCGGGCCTTCGCCTATAATTTTGAGAGGTAAACCGTTTTCAGAAAATACTTTGACAACAAAATCAAATTTCTTATAAGGCAAGAGTCGGCCGACCATCAAAAAATAATCTTTCGCGCCGTTGGAAATATAAAATTTATCCGTTCCAATCGGCGGATATATCGCGATTGAATCCTTCTTGTAATATTTTTTAATTCTTTGTCTGACAAATTCAGAACTGGCTATAAAAAAATCCGGGCGGTCGGATGCGTAATAATCCCAGACTCGCAAACGGCTTAAAAAATATGGCGCCATTTTTTTCACCAATATCGGCAGACGAAAGTCAGAAAGATAACGATGGCAATCGTCCCATAAATAGCGCGTCGGAGTATGGCAATAACAGATATGCTTTGTTGAAGGATTGGTAATTATGCCTTTGGCGAAAGACGCGGAATCGGAAATCACCAGATCATATTTTGAAAAATCAAATTGCTCTATGGCAAGCGGCATAAGCGTCAAAAAACTGCGATGATGCTTTCTGATAAATGGAATTTTCTGCAAAAAAGAAGAATGAATTTTCCGGTTCGGGAATCTTTCAGACACAAGTTTTGGATCGCATAAAAGAGTATGAATAGGCGCGTTTGGGAAAATCTCGCAAAGCGCTTCAAGAACTTTTTCAGCCCCGCCGTATTGGATTAAATAATCATGAACTAAAGCAACTTTCATATAACATGATTTAGCATGCCGACCTGTCTTTAAATAAAATAACCAGTGTTTTGAGTAAAATTTTTATATCGAGAGCGGGCGACCAGTTTTCAATATAATAAGTATCCAGCTTAACCTCTTCTTCAAATGAAAGATCGGAAGAACCGGCGACTTGCGCCATGCCTGTCATGCCGGACTTTATAGTTAATAATTTTTTATGATGCTTTTCGTATTTTGCCACTTCTTCCGGTTCATGCGGACGCGGGCCGACTAAGCTCATATCCCCTTTCAAAACATTGAATAATTGGGGAAGCTCGTCGATTCTGGCGCGGCGTAAAAAACGGCCGACTCTCGTAACGCGCGGATCATTTTTCATCTTGAAAAGCGGGCCGTCATTTCGCTCGTTCAATTGAGTCATTTCTCTTTTAAGCAAATGGGCATTATCTATCATTGAGCGGAATTTATAAAGCCTAAAATGCTTGCTCATCGTCACTCTGTCGAGCCCGACAAAAATAGGTCCTTTGGAATCAAGTTTAATAAGCGCCGCGGCTATGCAAAATAACGGAGCAAGACCTATGATCCCGACGACAGAGCCGAAAACATCTAAAACGCGTTTTAATATTTTACCCCATCCGTAAAGCGGAGTGTGTCTGACTTCAATCAACGGTACGCCTCCGACAACATTCATTTCAATATTTGTCGCCAGCGTCTGGAACAGAGTCGGGGCGAAATGAAAATTCAGATGATATTCCTGACAAAATTCAGCCAACTCCACTATTTCATCGCGTGAATAATCCGCTTGCCCGACAATCACTGTGTCTATCTTGGGATTGGCAACGGCCAGCTTTACTTGTTCCATATCAAGAACAGCCATTTGTTTCACTAGCTTGAACCCCAATTGAGGCCTTTTTTGTATCTCTTCCGAAAGCATCTGAGAAACCCTATCGCCGCCGACAAGCAGCACCCGCTGAATCCCCAACTGATGCCTTGAAACAAAATAACGCTCGATCAATCGCAAAAATATCCGCCCAAAAAAAACAAAAAGCACGGAAAGCCCCCATGCCGCGACCAAAATAAATCGCGAGTCAAACCACTCGCGCTGAATGAATATGTATATAATCACAGCCATCATCGCGAATGAAACGGAAGCGGTGATTTGGAAAAACTCTTCCGGCAGACTGCCGCGCTTTACTTTATATAATCCGGTAAACGCGAATATTAAGATGCCAAATGGTATCACCAAAACGAGCAGAAAAATATATTTTTCAAGCGGCAAGTTTAAATAAAAAAGCACGGGCCTCCAGCCGGACACTAACGGGCTGACACGCAAAAAATAAGCGGCAAGCCCGGCCGCAAAAAGCATTAAAACATCGGTTGGCAACCGCAATACCGTAAAAAGAAGAGGTGATCTGCGCATACCCGCAGTATATAAAAAAATAAGCCGTTTTACAACGGCTTGCAATCCGAATATTCGGAGCAAATTCAGACGGCCTATAAGCCGGATTTTGTGTCCGCGTTTGA
>CAYIVQ010000036.1:3811-8052 GCA_964366905.1 uncultured Candidatus Saccharibacteria bacterium | reverse complement strand
TATCTTATCGCCGGCGCTGTCATAGGCTACTTCGGTCTTTTCCATTTGGATAATAAAGCAACTTTTCAAATGTTTTCCGATCTTGGGATAATGTTTTTGCTTTTTTTGGTTGGAATGGAAATCAACTACACCTCTTTGAGGCTCGTTGGGAAAGTTTCTCTAATAATCGGGCTCGGACAGATAATTTTCACTTTCGCTATCGGCTGGCTGATTGCTCTGCTCTTTGGTTTTTCACAGCTTCCAGCCGCGTATATCGCAATCGCTCTCACTTTTTCCAGTACTATTATCGTAGTCAAACTACTCTCTGAAAAACGCGACCTTCACAGTTTATACGGAAAAATCAGTATTGGCATGCTTTTGGTCCAGGATTTCGTCGCCATCTTGATTTTAGTTTTGCTCACCGGTATTCAGATGGGAGATGGATTCAGTTGGGCGGGAGTAATGTTTACAGTGCTTAAAGGAGTGGTTCTTTTCGCGTTGATGCTTTGGCTGGGGAGAAAAGTCCTGCCTTTGATTTTTGACAGAATCGCCAGATCACAGGAGCTTTTATTTCTGACTAGTTTAGCCTGGGCGTTTCTTGTTGTGGCTCTGGTTGACAGAGTCGGCTTTTCTTTGGAAATTGGCGGGTTTTTGGCCGGCATCGCGCTTGCCAATTCATCGGAGCATTTTGAGATCGCAAGTAAAATAAAGTCGTTGAGAGATTTTTTCATTGTGATATTTTTCGTCATTCTCGGCTCATCTATCATATTTTCCAGTTTTGACGGATTGAGTTTCCCGATCTTAATTTTTTCGTTATTCGTGCTGATAGGAAATCCGCTGATTATTTTGGTATTGATGGGCGTAATGGGGTACCGCAGAAGAACCGCGTTTTTATGCGGTCTGACTGTCGCTCAAATATCGGAATTCAGTCTTGTGCTCGCGGCTTTGGGGTTGAAGTTGGGACATATAGCAGAGCCGATAGTGGCGCTGATTACCGCGGTCGGCGTAATCACAATCACGCTTTCCAGTTATCTCATCACTTATTCAAATGAAATTTTCAGGATTTTTTCTCCTTATCTGCGTATTTTTGAAAAGAAAAATGCGAAAGATGATCATGTGCCGGACATAGAATATCGCAAGCCGATCGTTCTCATCGGCTGTCATCGCACAGGCCAAAGCATTGCTTTTAATTTACCGAAACAAGATGTGTTGATTGTTGATGCTGATCCGGAAATTATTCAACAGATGAAGCAAGATGGCTATGCTGTGCTTTTCGGCGATATCACCGATTCGGAAGTTTTTGAAAAAGCCAATTTTGCCGATAGCAAGTTGATAATATCCACCAGCCCGGATTTGGAGGATAATTTATTCATATTGTCTGAATTAAATAAGTTTAAAAATAATAATTCAGAAGCTAAAGCGAAAATTGTTTTGCGCGCGGAAGATGAAAAAGAAGCGAAGATTTTATATGACAACAGCGCCGATTATGTTTTGTTGCCGCATTTTACATCCGGCAGGTATTTGGGCAAAATACTTGAAGAAGGCAATAATGATGGGAAAATACTGGAGACTTTGCGCGATAGAGATTTGTCTTTGATGCAAAAATTGCACGGCGAAAATGCCATGCATAAAATTTAACAATAGAACATTAACAAAAGGAGGTGAGTCGCATGATGGACGAAAAACGCAAAGGAGAAATAGCTCTCAAAGTATTAGAGTATTTTTTTCAGCCGAAATACAGTCTGGATTATAAAGAGCTCGCGGCAGGAACTAATATTCCCGAATGCGAGCTTAGGGAATTAATCGAGCCGTTTATGGAAAAATTAATGCAAAGAGTGGAATCGGAATCAATGTGGCGAGAAATTATGCCGGAGAAAAATCAATGAAAATCAACAAAATAATGCAATAAAGACCCGTCTGAAATAGGCGGGTCTTTCTCTTTGAATGCGAGAAAATTTAAGTTATAATGTCGCAATATGACGGAAGACATACAAGAGCAAGAAAAAAATATTGAGCCGAAAATTGCCGCGAGCAGGTCTGCCCGCAATGCTTTGCATAGCAACGCGGGAGGGCCGTTTTGGTTTGCCACGCCGACACGGCTTTTCGCGCTTGCCGTATCTTTGGCGATCCCGATTATTTTTTTGGCTTTGATTTTACCATTTGGATACTTCTATATATACTCTCAAATAAACGCCCCGTTTGGTGAAGAGAATAAATCGCAAGAAAAAATATTTACGGTTGAAGCCGGAGAAAGTTCCGATAAAATCGCCGAAAAGTTGGAGTCGGAAAAACTTATAAAAAATAATCTGCTTTTTAAATTCTATGTTTGGGATAAAGAAATATCCGATTCTTTGCAAGCCGGCAAGTATTTGTTTAGCGCCGGGATGTCGGTTGGCGAGATAGCCGATGCTATCGTGGCGGGCAAAGTATTGAAAGATGAAACAGAGATTGTTATACCGGAAGGTTTTACAATAACAGAAATTGAAAATAGATTTATACAGAGAGGATTGTTCGCGGATTCCAAAAACAAATTCACGAATCTAAAAGCGCGAGATTTTCAAGATAAGTTTGGTTTTTTAGCAAGCGCGCCGACTGGAGCGGATTTGGAGGGCTATCTTTTCCCGGATACTTATTTTTTCAAAAAAGAAATTTCGTTGGAGGATGCCGCGCTAAAAATGCTTGCTAATTTTAATAGCAAGTTAGATTCTGAATCGCGCGCGGAAATAGCGCGTCAAGGCAAGAGTATTTATGAAATTATCACGATGGCATCAATAATTGAAAGGGAAGTGAGAACAGAGGAAGATATGAAAATGGTTTCCGGAGTTTTGTGGAAACGGATTGAAATCGGTATGCCTATGCAGGCGGATGCCACTGTTGTTTACGCAGTCGGACATCATAACCTTTCCTACGACGATTTGCGCGTTGATTCGCCGTATAATACTTATATATACAAAGGCCTGCCCAAAGGCCCAATCTCCAACCCGGGCCTGCAAGCCATCAAAGCGGCGATTTATCCGGACAAATCAGACTATCTTTATTACCTCTCAAAACCAACCGGTGAAACAGTATTCTCACGAACGCTTAATGAACACAACATCGCGAAAAATAAATATCTTAGGAATGATTAATATATGTCACTTTTTTATTTAAAGTTGAAATATAAATATTCTTATTGCGTCTTTTGGCATTATCTAGCAATTAAAGAGAATTAAGAAGCAAAAAGGAAGGCTGAAGAAATAATTGAAAAATAAATTTATGAAAAAGAGCAAATTTAAAAAAGACGAATTTAGGAATGGCGAGATTGTTATTTATAAAACCGCGAAAAATGAGGTGGGGTTGAAGGTGCGGATGGTTGGGGAGACTGTGTGGCTAACTCAAAGCCAGATAGCGGCTCTTTTCAACACGCAAAGGCCGGCTATCACAAAACACTTGAACAACATATTTAAAACAGGCGAATTAAACAAAAATTCAGTTAGTTCCATTTTGGAACACACTGCCGCAGATAGGAAAATTTATAAAACTCAATTTTATAATTTAGATACCATTATTTCTGTCGGGTATCGCATTAATTCACAAAGAGCGACGCAATTTCGCATTTGGGCGACAAATACGCTGAAAAATTACCTAACCAAGGGTTATGCTATCAACGAAAATCGGCTTTTAGAAGCGCGGGAAAAATTTAATGAATTACAGATAGCAATCGGTTTTTTACAGGAAAAATCCAAGAAAGAATTACTGACCGGACAAGAAGGGGAAATCTTGAGTCTTTTAGCCAATTACGCCAAAACATTGACTTTATTAGAAGAATATGACGGCGGTAAATTAAAAGATTCCAAGGGCGCGAAAACTAAATTTATTTTTACTTATGAAGATTGCTCGCGAGTGAAGAAAGAATTGAAAAAAGAATTAATAAACAAAAAAGAAGCAGGGGGTTTATTTGGCAATGAAAGAGATGGCAGTTTTGAAGGCATTATCAAAGGATTGTATCAAACTTTTGGCGGCAAAGAATTGTATTCGACCATTGAAGATAAGGCCTCGCATATTTTATATTTGATTATCAAAGATCATCCGTTTTCCGATGGCAATAAACGGACTGGAGCATTTCTGTTTGTGTATTTTTTGGATAAATGCGATTATCTTTATAAAAAATCCGGGGAAAGAAAAATCAATGATAACGCTTTGACAGCGTTGGCACTTTTAATCGCTGAGAGTAATCCTAAAGAAAAAGATGTGATGATTAAAATTATCAAGAATTTAATTGC
>CAYIVQ010000036.1:0-3711 GCA_964366905.1 uncultured Candidatus Saccharibacteria bacterium | reverse complement strand
AAAGTATTGATAAGCCAGATTCGGGAGATTAAGAAATTTCTGTCGTTTGAGCCGTATGGCGGGAATAATAAAGTGGTTATAATTGAAGATTTTGACAAGATGAGAGGGGAGGCGGCAAACAGCATATTGAAAATTCTCGAGGAACCGCCGTCAAAAAGCGTTTTAATACTGATTTGCGAGAATCCGAGAGCGCTTTTGCCGACCGTGCTCTCGCGGGTTCAGAAAATAAGTTTTTCCGATTTATCCGAGGCGGATATTGACAAAACAACTAAGGCGTTGTATTCTTTTAGAGTTATAGCCAATGCAGATATAGCTATGCGTTTGCAGGAAGCGGAAAAGATTACCAAAGAAGAAGACGGCGATTTTGATATTTTGAGCTACTGGATAGTGCTTCTCCATGACATGATGTATTTGGCTAGCGGCTGTGACGAGCTTATTTTAAATAAAGCGAATATTTCAGAAATACGGGAGTTGGCAGAAAAAAAGCAATACTCTCTTGAACAATTACACTCGATTTTATCTGAAATAATGCGCTGGGACTTTGTCGCTCGCACAACCAATACCAACAAAAGGTTGATTTTAGAAAATATTGTTCTCGTGTTTTAAGCTCCGCAATCTCATATCTTTTTATCATTTTTCATTCAGCATTTATCATTCTTATATGAAACCTGTTTCTCTTCTTATAATTTTAGCCATAATACTCGCAGGTTTGCTTGTTTTTACTCCTTTTTCAATTAAGGAAATGTTTGGTTCGTTTCCTCTTTTCCAAGTTATTTCTCAAGAACGCGCCGCTACTATGACTCGCGCTCCTATTTTCAGGACTATCGACGGCGGGACAACTTGGTTTCCGCAGGCATCATTAAGCGCGACGGAAGCATTGCCGGCGTTTAATGTTTTGGATTTGAAGCTTGATGTTCAAGATTCAACTATTGTTTACGCTGGCACCGAGGGCAACGGCCTTTATAGAAGTTTTAACAACGGTCAAAATTGGGAGAAGGTCGCGGATAGAAATAATATTTTATCGCCCGGCGCTTCGGTTTACAAAATTATTCAAGACAGATTTAACATAAACAATATTTATATCGCCGCGTTTCAAAATAAATTCGGTGTTTTTCTCAAATCAACCGATGGCGGAATTTCTTTCAATCAAACATATATTTCTCAACTTGAGAATTATCCCCTTGAAGCCATTGCAATTAACGCGTCATCGAGTAATATTATATATGCGGGCACCGCGCAGGGCGGGTTTCTCATTTCCCAGGATTACGGAGAAACATGGAAAGTGGCGGAATGGCTGACCGCGCAAATCGCCGACATTATAGTTGATCCCGGCAATGCCTCGGAAATTTATGTGACCACGAAAAACAGGGGGCTTTTCCGATCGGTGGATGGAGGTTATACTTGGAAGAACTTTTCAAAAGAATTATCCAAAGTTGGCGGAGCCGGAAATATTAAAATGTTAAGAATAGATCGGTCAAATGCCAACGCGCTTTATTTGGCTTTGGCTTCCGGATTGGTGCAGTCTGAAAATAGAGGAGCCACTTGGAAATACGCAGCGATTCTGATTCCGCCGAGAGCTTTGCCTGTTGATTCGGTTGCCATTGATCCGACAAATTCCAAAAATATTTTTGTCGGAGTCGGCAATTTGATTTACAAATCCCAAGACGGCGGCACTAATTGGAGCGTTCAAAAACTGAATGCCGAAAAGCGCATCGCGAGGATTTTGATAGACAGCAATAATCCGCAGAGCGTATTTTTAGGAATGAAGAGCGCCAAAGAGCAAAGTGGGCAGTCATTTTAATATGTATCAAGATATTTTAAAAGAAATGAAATTAAAAATGGAAAAGACCGCGGAGCATTTCAAAGGCGAGATCGCTTCTTTGCGTACCGGTAGAGCAACACCCAGCTTAGTTGACAACATCAAAGTGAATTATTACGGACAGATAATGACCGTGAATCAAGTAGCGTCTATTTCAGCTCCGCAATCAAATACATTAATCATCCAGCCGTGGGATAAAAATGCCATTGAACCTCTGCAGAAAGCGATAATGGAATCCCAGCTTGGCATATCGCCAGTGGTGGATAAAGACATGATCCGGCTTGTGCTTCCAGCTTTGAGCCAGGAACGGAGAGAAGCGCTTATCAAAGTTCTAGACCAAAAAATGGAAGAAGCGAGAGTTTCCATACGGAAAGAGAGAGAAGATTCTTTGAAGCATTTTCAAGCTATGAAAGAAGACGGCGAACTGCGCGAAGATGATTTTTTTAAGGCAAAAGACGAAGTGCAAAAAATCATTGATGAGTTCAATAATGTGAAATTAAAAAATATAAGAGACCAGAAGGAAAAAGAGATACTTACGTCATGATTATAATCAGCATACTCATTTTTATATTTATTTTAGGGCTCCTTGTTCTTGTCCACGAATGGGGGCATTTTTTTGCGTCCAGGCGGGCGGGTGTGAGGGTGGATGAATTTGGCATAGGTTTTCCTCCAAAAATGCTTTCCATTCAGAGAGGAGGAACCAAATACTCGATAAATTTATTTCCCATAGGCGGGTTTGTTAAAATTCATGGAGAAGACGGCGAAGGAGGGAAAGAAGAGCCGAATAATTTTATGTCAAAATCAATCCCGGCGCGAATGTCCATTATACTTGCTGGAGTAACTATGAATTTCATAGCCGCGATGGCGGTTTTATCGTTTGGATTCTGGTACGGTTTGCCGCAGGTGATAGATGAAACAGTTGATCTCTCTCGCGCGAGAGACGCGCAAGTTTCAATTTTACAAGTTGCTCCGGAATCGCCGGCGGAATCCGCTGGCATAAAAATCGGCGACCATATTTTGGGATTTGCAATCGGCGGGGAAAGCAAGGAAGCCTCGACAGTTGAGGAAGTGCAGGAATTTATAAACACTCACAAAGGACAGGAATTTAATATTGCGTTTCAACGAGGTGATGAAAAGATAACAAAAACCGTCACGCCAAGAACTGTATTTCCGGAAGGCGAAGGCGCTCTTGGTATCGCGCTTGCCAAAACGGCTGTGGTGTCTTATCCGGTTCATATCGCGATTTGGAACGGTATTAAGTCCACTTTCGTGCTTTCCGGCGCGTTTTTGTTCGCTATTGGGGGAGTCATCGCGCATTTATTCACCGATGGCAAACTTGTAGCCGATGTCGCCGGGCCTATAGGTATCGGCTCGCTCGTGCATCAATTTACCCAGCTTGGATTTCCGTATTTGATTCAACTTACCGCGGTGTTGTCGATCAATCTGGCTATCATTAATGCTCTTCCTTTCCCGGCGCTGGATGGCGGCAGATTTTTATTCCTTTTGATAGAAGCGGTTAAAGGATCTCCGCTTAATCAGAAATTTGAGAAAACGGCGAATACCGCCGGCTTTGCTTTGCTGATTCTGCTTTTGATTTTGATTACCGTGAAAGATGTGATGAAGTGGTTTTAGTTTTAAACAGAGTTAAATGAAGTTTAAAAAGCGTTCTTCAAAAAAGAGCGCTTTTTAATATAGCGCGGGGGTTGACAATAGTTTTTTAGCCAATATAATGTTGTTTAGCACTCTTGAGTCGGGAGTGCTAATAATTAAATAAAAAGTATCGATGCGAATATACGAATTTACTAATGATACGAATAAGCAATTATAGGACTTACGCGTTTGCTCAAGTTCGAGGCAAAATTGAGGCTTGAGATGAGCCGTACTAATGTACG
>CAYIVQ010000035.1:0-8170 GCA_964366905.1 uncultured Candidatus Saccharibacteria bacterium | reverse complement strand
AAACAACCATATAACAGAAGGAGGAGCGCGCATGAACCTTTACAAAAAAATATTTCCGAAGAAAAACAGTTTATTTATCGTCATTCACGTTGTTTCTAAAAAACAAGCGAATGAAAATGTTAAAATTGCTTTTGAATCGGGAGCGGATGGAGTATTTTTAATCAACCATAGTTCGGGCTATGAGAGTTTGATAGAGATTTACAGAGAGATAAAACAGCAATACCCGAATTTTTGGATTGGTCTGAATCTTTTGGATTTAAGCGCGTCAGCAGTGCTTGATTATGTGCCAAATAATGCATCGGGATTGTGGGTGGACAATATCGGGCTTAATGAGGAGCATGACTGTATCAATTACATAGCTCAGAAAAATTGGGTGCAAAAACAGGAAAAATATCAAGAGATGATCTACTTTGGCAGTATTGCCTTTAAATATCAAAAGGAAGTTAAGCAACTCGATTGGGTTGCCTGCCTTGCGAAAGAATATGCCGATGTTGTAGTAACGAGTGGTGACAGAACCGGATCGCCGCCTAATCTTCATAAGATTAAGACAATTCGAAAGAATATCGATCATTCTCCTCTTGCAATCGCAAGCGGCATCACTCCGGAGAATGTGAGTCAATACAAAGCTTATGCTGATGCTTTTCTTGTCGCGACAGGGATAAGTGACAGCTTCACGAAATTGAACAGTCACAAGACTGAACAATTAGTTAAGGAAATTAATAAATAAACTTCAAATCGCCGCTTAATCATGAGAGATTAGGCGGCGTTGTATTATGCCGCTAACCATATTTGTTTTGACTTTTTATTAGGTTTGTATTAATATAAAAAAATATGAAAATCAAAGCGTTTAAATCACATACTCATATTCATAACTCCGCGCATAGCGAGGGATGTTTTTGGCATTAAAGAAGATGTAAGTTTTTTATCCAAAACCCCGCTACGCGGGGTTTTTCGTTATTATTACTAATTTTAACTTTAAAAATATGTCTAAGAAAATTACTGAACAAAAATTAATATTGGGTCTTCCGGCAGGGAGTTTGAAAGAGGCAACGGTTGATTTGTTTAAAAAAGCCGGATTCAGAATAACAATTGAAGAAAGATCTTATACTCCATATATAGATGATCCGGGAATCGAATGCATGCTGATGCGCGCGCAGGAGATTCCGGCGTATGTTGAAAATGGCGTGCTGGACGCCGGTATTACCGGCAAAGACTGGATAGAAGAAAGAGGGGCTAAGGTTGTAGAAGCGTGCGAGCTTGCATACTCTAAAAAAGGATTTAACCCTGTGCGGTTATGTCTTGCCGTATCTAATGATTCAAAGATTAAAAACGTTTCTGATCTTAAAGGGAAAAGAATCGCCACCGAATTTGTTGGTTTAACAAAGAGATACTTGCGAGAAAATAGAGTAAATGCCAAGGTTGAGTTTTCCTGGGGCGCTACCGAATCAAAGCCGCCGAAACTAACCGATGCCATAGTTGAATTAGTTGACAGCGGGAAATCTATTCAGGCCAATAACTTAAAAGTCATTGACACTATTATGGAGTCTACAACCAGACTAGTTGCGAATGAAAAATCATGGAGAAACAAATGGAAACAAGAAAAAATCAAAAATATAGCTATGCTGTTGAAAGGCGCTTTGGCGGCAGAAAATATGGTAGGCCTGAAAATGAATCTGCGAAGAAAAAACTTGCGAAAAACTCTGGTTCTGTTGCCGGCTCTAAACAGGCCGACGCTTGCTAATCTTTCCGATCGCGGCTGGTTATCGCTAGAAATCATTTTAGCGGAACAAACAGTCAAAGAATTAATCCCGGCATTAAAGCGGATTGGCGCGGAAAAGATAATAGAGTATCCGCTGAATAAGATAATCTATTGATAAAAATATGAAAAATAATATTATACCGAATTTCGAAAAACGCGGAGGATTGATTCCGGTAGTTGCGCAAGACGCGCAGAATATGGAAGTGCTGATGCTGGCGTATGCGAATCAAGAAGCCTATCAGATTGCTTTAAAAACAGGCATTGCCACATATTATTCAACTTCCAGAAAAAGTTTATGGGTGAAAGGCGAAACAAGCGGAAATATTCAGAAAATTAGAAAAGTTTTGATTGACTGCGATGGTGACGCGCTTGTATATATAATCGATCAGAAAGGAGTTGCTTGTCACACTAAAGCGAGAAGTTGTTTCCGTCAGTTAGACTTATCTTGAAATTTATATTACAGTTTAGCCATATGACGAATCCGTATAAAGGCAAATTTGAAGTGTGCTTGAGAGGTATTATTGAAAATAATGGCAGAATATTAGTCTGCCATAGCAAAAAGAAAGATTATTATTATCTTCCCGGCGGGCATTTGGAATATGGAGAAAAGATAAAAGACGCTCTGGCGCGCGAGTTGAAGGAAGAGTTAGACGCGTCTTTGGATAAATTTTCTTTTATCGGCGCGGTTGATAATATTTTTACTGAAGACGGAGAGAATCACCACGAAGTAAATTTAGTTTTTAAGGTGAAACTGAAAGTCAACAAAACTAAAAGCCTGGAAGACCATATTGATTTTGCTTTTATAGATAAGAAAGAATTTGCCAAGGCGGCATTTTATCCGATTGCTCTCAAAAAAGCAATTTTAAAATGGTTGAAAGATAAAAAAATATTTTTGGCTAGCCAATACTAATATGGATATATTTTCTCATGGGCTTTGGGCGGGAGCGGCCGCTAAAGCGGCTAACAAGAGCTCTGCTATCGCCGGAAAAATTAAAAAACCGCTAAAAATATGGCAAATGATTGTCTGGGGAGTTTTCCCGGATATTTTTGCGTTTACCCTGCCGTTTGTATGGATGTTTTGGAATCTGATTTTTGGCGATATGAATTTTTCCGATTTTCCCAGACCGGAAACGGTGGAACCGGCCGCGCGCGACACTCTGCCGGTTTTTCAATTGGCTTCGCAACTTTATAACATCAGCCATAGTTTAATTGTTTTTGTCGTTGTTTTCGCGTTAATTTGGGTTGTCTTTCGGCGGACGCCGTGGGAAATGTCGGGCTGGCTTTTGCATATTTTGGTTGACATACCTACACACTCCTATCGCTTTTATCCAACTCCGTTTTTGTGGCCGTTTTCAGAATGGAAGTTCGACGGATTCTCTTGGGGTGTGCCGTGGTTTATAATCTTAAATTATTCAGCATTAATTTCAGTTTATTGGATCTTAAGGAGAAGGAAGAATTAAAATTTGCTTTACAAAAAACAATAGCTATGCTTAAATGCCGAGTGACAGTCAAGAGGGTATAAATACTAAGAAAGGAGGTTTAAGATGCTCTTTAAAAAGAATAAATTAAAAGATGTGGTCGTGGCTTATGATGAAGCTACGAAAAATGTTTTATTTTTTCGGCAGGAAAATTCCGGAGGATTTTCCAGATTGGGAGGAGAAATATCTTTAGGGAAAGGAAGTGTAAGATTAGAGGATCAATTTCAGTTTATCTTTTTTCTGGCGCTGCTTAGTGATATTTCCGGGCTGAACTCAAGGGAATTTTATTGCAAATATAATCTTGCCTATGTGTTTTATTAGGATTTTTTCTTGGATGTGATTTGATAAAGAAAGTCTGATGGCTATATCGCCATCAGAAAAAAGGAGGGCACAAAAATGCCAAGAAATACAAAAACTTTGACGTTGGACGAAGCTTTAAACATTATTAAGGATATTATCCTCGAAGCTAAGAAAGACAAAAGGGAACCCATCTCTGTGGCTGTAGTTGGATCTAATGGCGTTATGATTGCGTTTGCTGCAATGGATAACGTACTGCCAGCCAGCGTTCAAGTCGCGCAAAACAAGGCTTATACTGCTGTTATGGGTGGACGTGATACCATTGAGTGGGAAAATAAACCTCATGGATTTGATGGTAGAAATTTCACCGATCCGAGATTTACATGTTTTGGAGGAGGTGTGATTCTAACGACAGACGATGGAATCATTATAGGTGCAATCGGTGTCAGTGGTAGAACTAGCAAAGATGATGATATACTAGCTACCATTCCTGATCCATTCTAGTATGGGAGATTTTATTAACTCAAATTTAAAAGCCGCCGGATTTGTCCGAGCGGCTTTTTTTAAAAAAGAAGGCTATCTTTTCGTCCCGCAGTTTTCGCATTTCCAAATTTTTCTCTCTTTAAATATAACGAGAAAAAATGTCATGGTTTCCCGGCACCATCTGCACCAGTACCATCTTTTTTCTTTTTTGCTTTCTACCCTTTCTTCCATTTCATTTTCTTGGGTCATAGACACCTCCTTTGTAAAGAGCGTATTAAATAATCATAATATATTTTCTATTATTTGCAAGAAAATCAATCAGATAGGTTTTGCTGTTGCGGGACCAGCGAATCAAGAGCTTCTTTCGCGCTTGCAAGGCCGGTATTATAAAAAACCGCTTTTTCAAATTCTTTTTTTGCCGATGCCATATCTCCTTGTATTTTATAGATTTCTCCTCTAATAAGATACAGCTCTGAAAACGCTTTATTATGGTTGTTCAATATTTTATCCGTCAGATAAAACACTCTTTCGTAATTCCCCAAAGCGAAATAGGCTTGTATCGGTTCTGTCTGGTACCACAGTGCTCTGAATGGAAGTTTGTTTTCCGCTTTTTCAAATTCATCGGCAGATTCTTGGAATGCGCCGGTATTATGAAGCGCGACCGATAAATTAAAGCGATAATATATGTCTTCCGGATATTTTTCAGCCAGCTCGCGAGCCTTTCCCGAGGCTCTTTCCCATGCTTTTTTCTCGTCTAAATCCCGGCCGATAATCGCTTCGGCTATCATAGCTTTGTTTTTAGGGACGACGACTAAATATTCAAAATTAAATTTTTCCCATAATTTATTGAATGAATTATAAGAAAATCTTAAATTTTTTCCTTGGAACGAATCGTCATAAATAATTTCTCCGGTTGCGTCGTCATATCCTTTAACGATTCTGTAATGTCCGATATCTTCGTTTATTTTCGTCAATGTTTTTACAATAACAGGCATATCGTATGAGATAAAAAGCTTAAGAAGCTCTATGTCGCCATTCGGGCGTGAATAAACTGTAAAGCCGTATTCTTCTGCTTTTTGGGATAATTCTTCGAAAGTCACCGATTTGTCGTCGTTGTCTCCCTGCTGATTTTGATAAGGCCTTAATTCCCGCCCTAATTCATCCTGGCTTTTATTTATGCCGTAGTACGAAAATACCATAGAAAGCGACGCGGGTCCGCAATTATTAAATGTTTGAAAAACATGGTATTCATTTTCAAGCGTTTTTTTCTCATCTGGCGCCGTGAGTCTGAAAATTTCAGGAAGTTTTGGCGGTTCGTCTTGTTTTGCTTTTTGATTAGGATTAGCGGAAATTTGCGGAGGAGAAATTGCATCCGGCATTGAAGCTTCCGGCACGCTTGCCGTGTCAGAATCAAATTTTAAAAATAAAAGAAAAGCCAGCGATAAGACAGCGATTGTTAAAATAAATTTTTTCATTGGTTAGCATAAGCATACTACTATGGTAATTTTAATTTATCAAATTTTATTTAGCTGTTTTTCGCCGATTGTAGTATAATACTTGATATGGAAGAGCGCGGACAAAAAATATTTTATTTCTTTTTGGGAGTGTTTTTTGCCGCTTTTGTCGGCGGAATTTTCTATTGGTATTTTTATAATCCGCAACTTGGAGGCGTAGTTGATTCAGTTAAGAACGCGGTAGAAAAAACGCCTATCGGCGGCATATTGGATAAAGTTGTTCCGGCGGGCAAGGAAGATCTGATAGAAGTTGATTCTCCGTTGCCAAATCAAGAAATTGAAAGTCCGCTTTTAGTGACAGGACAGGCGAGAGGGTATTGGTTTTTTGAAGCGTCGTTTCCAGTCAAACTTTTAGACGGCAACGGCAAAGAGATAGCAGTCAAGCCGGCTGAAGCGCAAGAAGAATGGATGACGGAAGAATTCGTGCCGTTCAAATCAACATTGGAATTTAAAATACCCGGCACGGATTTCGGCACGCTTGTTTTAGAGAAAGACAATCCTTCTGGATTGCCGGAAAAAGCGGATGAATTGCGAGTGCCTGTGCGATTCAAACAATCGTCTGAAGTCGGGCAAGAAACGACAAAATTCAAAATTTACTTTAGCAATAGCAAGCTTGATTCGGAATCTGTTTGCGTTAAAGTTTTCCCGGTGGCAAGAGAAATTCCAAAAACACAGGCAGTCGCGCGAGCTGCTCTTGAAGAATTATTGAAAGGTTTAACGGAGAAAGAAAAAACTGATAACTATCTAACCAATATAAATGAAGGCGTTAAAATTCAACGATTGGAAATCAAAGACGGCGTTGCCAAAGTTGATTTCAATGACAAACTTGAATTTCAGGTCGGTGGCTCATGCCGAGTGGCGGCAATCAGCGCGCAAATTACGGAAACTTTAAAACAATTTCCGACTGTCAAAGAGGCTGTTATATCAATTAACGGCAGGACAGAGGATATTTTACAGCCGTAGATCAAATATTGCTAAAAAAGGCAAAAAGTGATATATTTAAAATCTCAAAAGGCCGTTTTTTTTAATTATCATTAACTTTAAATAATATGAAAAAAGCTCTATTTTTGTCAGTTTTTATGATTATTTTTGCTGTTCTGATTGTCGGCACGCAAGCCAAAGACAATAACGGCGGGAGAAAAATAGTCGTTTATAAATCAGGATTGGATGAGGGCGTGAAAGATGAATTGGAAGCGCGCGTAGGCGGCGTTAAGTTTAAGAAATTGGATTTGATAAATGCTCGGGCCGTTTGGCTTTCTGATAAAGCTGCGGTTGAAAAATTAAAATCCGATCCGGCAGTCTTGCGCGTTGACGATGATGTTGAAGTTTTTGCTTTAGCAAGAAAAGATAATGAAACTGTTCCTGCTCAAGCTCAAGTTCTCCCGTGGGGGATAGACAGGATAGACGCGGAACTGGTTTGGCCAATCAACAATAACGCCGATCCAATCAAAGTAGGTATTATTGACACAGGAATTTCGAAAGATCATCCTGATTTAAAAGCTAATATCAAAGGCGGAGTGAATACTATCCAACCGCGAAAGAGTTGGAATGACGATAACGGACACGGTTCGCATGTTGCCGGCATTGTCGCCGGATTGAATAATACTAGCGGAGTCGTTGGCGCCGCGCCTCTCGCGAATTTATACGCTATCAAGGTTTTGAATGCTAATGGTTCCGGTTATCTTTCAGATGTTATTGAGGGCATACAATGGGCTACTGCGAATAATATGCAAGTTATTAATATGAGTTTGGGCACAGGAAGCAATATTCAATCTATGCATGATGCCGTAATCGCGGCTAAAAATTTCGGCGTAGTGGTTGTGGCGGCAGCCGGAAATTCAGGCGGTTCTGTTTTATATCCGGCGGCGTATCCGGAAACGATCGCGGTGTCAGCGACCGATCAAAATGATGAATTGGCATGGTTTTCAAGCTACGGCCCGGAAGTGGATTTGGCGGCGCCGGGCGTGAGCATTTATTCCACTTACAAAAGCAGTAACTATGCTACGCTCTCCGGCACTTCAATGGCGGCTCCACATGTAGCCGGAGCGGCGGCGCTTGTTTTAAACACCCCTGTTGGCACGAGTGATGCAAATAGCAATGGCAAGTGGGATCCGAATGAAGTGCAAACAAAATTACAAAATACCGCGACTGATCTTGGCGTACTCGGTTTTGACAGTCTTTTTGGCCATGGTCTTGTGAACGCGTATAACGCGATACAGTAACACGGCGGGCGATCTGCGACTGCGATTGGAAATAAAAAACAACTCCGATTTTAATCGGAGTTGTTTTTGCGTAAAGAGAATTCCTTAGAACCTTCTTTGAGGAGGGCGTCTGCCGGAGTCTCTGCCGCCGAAATCTCTTCTTGGCGGGCGATCAGCCATTGGTTTGGCTTCATTGACGGTAATAGATCTGCCGTCAAGTTCTTTGCCGTTGAGCGATTCGATCGCGCGTTCCGCTTCTTCATCGCTAGACATTTCGACAAAACCAAAACCTCTTGATCTGCCGGTCATTTTATCAGTAATGACGTTAGCAGACACCACTGTGCCTGCTTGTGAGAAGGTATCTTTCAAGCTGTCATCAGTGACGTTCCATGAAAGATTACCCACATATAACTTCTTTGCCATAAATGATGTGTATAA
>CAYIVQ010000034.1:5635-8435 GCA_964366905.1 uncultured Candidatus Saccharibacteria bacterium | reverse complement strand
ACGCAGAGAACGGAGCCACGACTCGGCAAAAGCCTCGCTGGACTGCGTTTTGTGCACCAATCGCAAAGCTCTTGGACAAAACGGGAGCACTCGCCGTATGACGACAATCCTGACTCCATCGCCGGCCAGATGAAGCGGATCTTAAATAATCCTGATGAAATAACCGAAATCTTAGCGAAACAAAAGCCAAATCTTGCCGGATTTAATTGGCAAAATTTCGCCAATCGTATGCTGAAGTTATTTAAAACACCTTGACTTTTTTATAAAAATATGTATAATTGTTGTGTTCTTTAAAAATACACAAACAACTCATAAGACGAGTCTTTTTGCGCTAAGAATGCGATTTTTAGCGATTAAGGACTCGTCTTATAGTGAGATGGGAAAAACAAAAAAAGGGGGGATGAATAATGCGTCACAAACATAGAAGGGGAATCTTATGGATGTTTTTATTGGTAATCGCGGTAGCATTTTTAATGCCACAAACAGGGTTTGCTGCTCGCAATAATTCCTATCGCCAACTCAACATTGATATGTTTGGCGATGGCAATGGTATTGTGCGCGGTCATGGCATTAAATGTATCGATGATTGCAGTAGGCAATATCGATCTGGCACATGGATAACGCTTACTGCGAAGCTGACAGAGGATTCACAATTTGTCGGATGGAGCGGCTGTGATAAATCATCAGGAAAAATATGCGTGGTCCACATGAATCATGATAAATCGATCATGGTTAGTTTTGATTCAACTTTACCGATAGAGATATTGCCGCCGTTACTGACAACAAGTTTGGGTACTTTAACAGCTCCGGCACTGATAGGATCTACAGGCACTGTTTTGGCAAATATAAAGTTAACAAACAGTAGCGCGGAGAATGTTAGATTATCTTCCATCGCCTTTACTTATACCGGGCCATTATATGCGATTCAAAATGCAAAACTGTATAACGGCAACAATGGCACACAGATAGGGCCAACTATCGGCGCAGTAGGAGGTGACGGCAAGATAGCATTTCACAGTTTAGATGTTATAATCCCCAGCAACTCTTCAATGGACTTGACCGTGAGAGCCGATATAAGCATGTCGGCAACCGTAGGGGACATGATAACTCTTAGTATTGGCAATCCGTCTGATGTAATAGCAGCAGGTATAACAAGCGGGCATGATGCTTCAGTTGTCGGCACTCCAGTAAGCGTCACAACTATCATCTCTTCATCAATCCTGCAGGTTTTCATTGGCAGCGGATCGCCATCGATAATATCAAGCGGACAGGGTGTAGAAATGATGAGGTTAGGATTCTTCGCCGAATCATGGGGAGAGTATGTTTTATTTGATTCAATCACTGTCAGTTTCAGCGGGGTAGCCCCAGAGAATCTGACAAACATAAGATTAATAACCCCATGGTATTCACAAATAGGGAATGCAGTACCATCTCTAGATGGCAGCGGCAAAGCAATATTCAAAAATCTAAATTGGACAATACCGCCGGGAAGCGTTCAGGAATTAAGAATATATGCCGACCTTTACCTAAATACGTGGGGCGCTATGACTGTCAGCATACATCAGCCATCTGATATTTCCGCCGTCGGCCTGACAACGGCAACAACAACTCTTATCGGAGGAAACTTTCCCCTGATATGGAGTATAGTGTATTAATATCTCTGGAGCCTTCGATGAAATTTATCGAAGGCTCTTTTTTTTATGCTGATTATGTGATGCAAAGATGTTTTTATTTTCCATTGACTTTGAAATCTTAATAATATAACCTATTTTCATAAAGTTTTGATCTTTAATAATGAAATATGAAAAAGAAAGGAGGTGAGCAGAATGAATGAACAAGAAACATCAATGCATGAAGTAATTTCCGATTTGTTTTACGATGCTGAAAGCGGTAAGAAAGTTGCGGCCACCAACTGGTTATTGCTTTACTGCATGCACAGATTTAAGACACAGGGCGGGGATGTTACAGAGACACAGTCTGCGCTTGGAAAACGCTGGAGAATGGTTCATGATCATTACGATAAGGATTTTTATCTCACGTTTCCGTTAGGATATGATTTGCCGGATTTACTTCAACGTCTCGCTGAATTAGGCTTTCTGGAAGAATTCTTCCATTCGGGATTAGATGAACTGCGACGGAAACTTGATGAACCGGTAAAATATCGCATCACAACCAAAGGGAAAGAGTTTATCTTTACCCATGCCCAATACGCGCCTCCCGGAATTATTCTGCAATACTGCAAAGATGATGTAAAAGAGATGCGAAACACGCTCTTTGAGACTTTGAAGGTCATCGAAAAACTGCGGGATAAATTGCATAGCGCACACACATTCTTTGCAAAAGCTAGTATTAAGCCAAAAGATTGTGATATGTGTGACAAAGAGATCTCTGAAATTCTTGAAAAAGGTTGGGAGTTATTCGCTATAAAAGAGTAAAAAACAACTAAAATAAGAAACTATACCGCCTAAGGAGAATTATCCTTAGGCGGTTTCTATTTTTTTCACATGAATAGTATGAAATATTGACTTGTCATATTATTGAGATATAATGTTTAATATGGAAGAACAAAAAACCGACAAAACAACTCAAGATTATGTTGCGATATTGCTTGAAGATCTGAAATCGGATTTTAAAATATTTGGTGAGAGTTTAACGGCTGTACGAGAAAAGGGTGATGCGACTTTTGAAGCGGTAGGCAGATTACAAGAAGATGTTGATATTTTAAAAACTGACGTTGCAGTGCTGAAAACCGATGTTGCTGAACTAAAGACTGATGTTTCTATATTAAAAACCGATGTTG
>CAYIVQ010000034.1:0-5535 GCA_964366905.1 uncultured Candidatus Saccharibacteria bacterium | reverse complement strand
AAAACCGATGTTGCTGAACTAAAGACTGATGTTTCTATATTAAAAACCGATGTTGGCGTATTAAAATCAGATATGCAAAATGTGAAAGAAGAATTGCATTTGATCCGTAATGAACTTAAAGAAAAAGTCGGCCGTGAAGAATTTGTTTTTCTTGAAACGCGCGTTACGCAGTTAGAAAGATTAGCAAGGCATTAAAAAAACAAAAACGCAGAATCAAGAGCCTTCGATGAAATTTATCGAAGGCTCTTTTTTTTATGCTGATTATGTGATATTTTGATGTTAATACCTCATGGCTTTATCGCGTTATCTGACTAAGCTCAATATCGTTTTCGCGATGCAATTGATATTGGTCGCGCTGGCAGTACTTGATGTTCTCCCGAGAGAGGCATTTTTATTTTCCGCCGGCATTTTTGTTTTGTTCGCTTTATTTGAACCGATTGAAGAGACGGTTTTTTTAATCGCGCGGTCAATTCCGATTTTAGTCGCTTTGCCGATTACGGACACTTTTGATTCTTTGAATATGTGGCGACTGATTGTTCTGATTATTTTTTTGAAATGGTTTTTCGACTCTCAATTTGCCGATTTTTTTGAAAATTTAAAAACAATGTTTGCAAAAATCGGCAAACCATTAGAAATGATAAAATTCGCGTGGAGCCGATGGAGAATGGAATTTCTGGCCGCGCTTTTATTTTTAATTTCTATTTTATCTCTTTTAAAAGCCGATGACTTGGGAATAGCCGTTAAAAGAATAATTTATTTTGTGAATTTGGGGATGCTGTTTTTTGTGATTAGAGCGACAACTTCAAAGGAAAATCTGAAACGCCTCGCGTGGAATGTTTTGATTTCAGGCATTATCGTCGTCGCAGTCGGGATAATCCAGCTGGTAACATCTTATTTAATCTATATTGATAACTTTGCCGAATTTTGGGCTTTGCAGTTTAACCAAACGCTTTACGGCGCGGCTTGGGCCAATATCGCCGTAAACGCGAATACTTGGTTTGCATATTATTACGACACAATCCATTTGCGAATGTTCGCTTCTTTTCCGGACACTCATTCCTTCCCGCTTTATCTTTTAATTATAATATGCTTTGCCATTACACTGGTTATTTCAGAAAAACGCAAGCAATTCAAATACGCGCTATATTTTTTCATCGCGCTGGCATCAGCCGGACTGATACTTTCCGGCACGCGCGGCATTTGGGCGAGCATAGTGTTCCCAATAATGTTTTTAATATATCTTTTATGGAAAAAGTACGCAGATAAAAGTTTGTTGGCTTATGCCGCGATACCGTTGATTTTTTTCATCGCGCTTTTACCGTTTTCTTATATTGTCTTTAGCTCCACGCAATTCAAACTGAAACAAAGCGCTCAACATCAAAGTGTATTAAGAGAACGGATAAAATCGATAATAGACACCAATGAAACATCAAATCAAGGGCGAATACATATTTGGAAGGAAACGCTCAAATCAATAGCTCAAAATCCTTTACTTGGCGTAGGCATAGGCAATTTTCCGACAGTTTTAAAACAAAATCCGACAGCGACAAAGGCCGGGTCATCGGCTCATAATCTATATTTAAATACATTCGCGGAACTAGGAATATTCGGATTCATTATCTTTATGATGTTGACTTATGAAATCTTAAAATCCGCGTGGAAATTGTTCGCGGGGAATCAACAACCTTTTGAAAGGTTTTTCGGCCTGAACGCGGTAATTTATTTGATTTGGATACTGTGGTATAGTATGACAGACGTGGCAATATACGATGAAAGGGCGTTTTTGTTATTAATGATTTTGTTAGGCGCGATATTCGCAATGAGCAAAAATTATGCCAATCCCTCCGGTTTCAATCAATCTAGTCGTGCGTAACGGCGAAAAATATATAAGAGATTGTTTAAAATCCGTAAAAAATCAAAGTTATCAAAACATTGAAGTTACGATTTTTGACAATAATTCAACCGATGGCACGAAAGAAATTGCCGGAAAAGAATTCCCGGGATTTCGTTTGGTGGAAAATAACGCAAATTACGGATTCGGTCCTGGGCAAAACCGATGCTTGAAATTAACCAAAGGAGAATATATACTGGGGCTTTGCGTGGATGTTATTTTGGATAAAGACTTTGTTAAAAACGCCGTGGCAAGAATGGAAAGCGACCGAACCATCGGCGCTCTCCAAGCAAAGATATATAAATCAGAGAACGGAACGCCAACTGATATCATTGATAGTTGCGGGTTTGAAATATTTAAATCAAGGAGAATCGTCAATCGCGGACACGGGGAAAAAGACTCTGAAAAATTCAATGAGCCGAAAGAAGTTTTTTCATACGAAGGCGCCGTGCCTTTTTGGCGCAGACAGGCGCTTCTGAAAAGCGCGATTTTTGGCGAAATTCATGATGAAGATTTTTTCTGGTATGCCGACGATATAGATTTGGGCTGGCGGATGCGGCTTTTTGGCTGGAAAAGTTTTTTTGATCCAAGCGTCATCGCATACCATGACCGGTCAACCACAAAAAGATTGAGCCGGGGATGGCGCGATTTTATCGCTTTAAGAAAGACAGTCCCGATAAGAAAGCGGATGCTTGATTGGCAAAATATTCATCTGACTTTTATCAAAAATGACTTCACCGTTTCCGTTTTAAAGAATTTTCGGCCGTTTTTCGCGAGAGAAGCAAAGCTGCTTATTTACATTTTAATTTTTGAACCATATACTTTGCTGGCAATTCCTAAAATCCTGCGATTATTACCTAAGATGTTAAAAAAAAGGAAGTATATAATGAAACATGGAAAAACACCGAGAAAAGAAATAGAAAAATGGTTTCAATGAAAATATCAAATATCATGAATTGGTCTTTGCGTAAAAAAATAATAATATTTTTGATAGCGCTCATCTTGGCATTGATGGGATTTTTTCTGCTGAAAGTGGGGAAAACATTCTCTTTGGTTAATGTCGGCTTTTGGAAGCGGACATTTAAATTCGATAATTACAAAGAAAAAGACCGCGTTGATATTTTGGTGCTTGGCATGCGAGGCAAAGATGATATGGAAGAAATGGGAAAATATCTGACAGACACGATAATGATTTTAAGCGTAAAAACTGACGAAAACAAAGCGGCGATGGCATCCATCCCGCGAGATTTATATGTCAAAATCCCCCAGCACTCTAAAATGGAAAAGATAAACTACGCCTATGCTTACGGCAATAGTTTCAACAGAGACGGGCTTGGAATGGCGGAAATAGTTATTGAGGAAGCAACGGGAATCGACATAGACTATGTCGCGGTCATTGATTTTTCCGCGTTTAAAAAACTAATAGATATGGTAGGGGGCATAGATGTTTACGCGCCGAGAGAATTCGTCGAAACATCGCAATGGGGATGGGAATTCAGAGTGCCCAAAGGAATGAATCATATGAACGGAGAAACAGCTCTTTATTACGCGAGGTCGCGCTATTCCACGAGCGACTTTGACCGTTCGCGCCGCCAGCAAGACATAATAATGGCTCTGGGCGACAAGCTGATGCGAAAAGAAATCTTAGCCAATCCCATAAAGCTTAATGCTGTTTTAAACGCCATTTCGGACGGGATTGACACTAATATCGATTTAATCAGCTTGCTTGGCATGGTGAAATACGCGGATATTTTGAAAGATAACAATATGCGAAAATTGGTGCTTGATGATTCGGAAAACAGTTTGCTTATGAGCGGCCATGTAAACGGCTCGTATGTGCTTTACCCGAAAGAGGGGATGGAAAATTATTCGCAAATCAGAGAAAAATTCAGAAACATTTTTAATTAGGAATTAGCTTCTTAGAAAATTAGTTTCTTGGTGTCTGGCTAAAAGCTAAAAACTAAAAGCTAAAAACTGGTCTGCTATCCATAATAATAACCCATCATAAAAATGCCGAATTATTGAAATTGTGTATCCGCTCCCTGAAAGATACTGTTAAAAAAACAGCTTACGAAATTATTGTAGCTGAATCGGAAGCCGATAAAGAAACAGACGCGGCTCTCAAAGAACAATTCCCCGATGTTAAGTTTATCGCTCTCTCGGAAAACAGCGGCTATGCCAAATCAGTCAACGAAGGCATACGCCAAGCGCGCGGCAATTATCTTTTAATCCTCAATCAAGACATAGTTGCCGTAGAAGACGCGGTGGACGATTTGGCGCGATTCGCTGAAAACGAAGCGAAAAAAAACAAAATCGGCATGGCGGGGCCGAAGCTTTTCGGCTTTGACAATAAAATCCAGCATTCCGCTTTCAGATTTTATTCGCCGATGACGATACTTCTGCGGCGGACATTTTTAGGCAAATTCGGCGCCGGAAAAAAGCATATCGAACGCTTTTTATTAAAAGACAAAAATATTGAAAATACCGAAGACCCTCAATATGTCGATTGGCTTATGGGTTCGGCGTTATTAGTCTCTAAAAAAGCGGTTGAGAAAGTCGGGCTGATGGATGAAAGATTTTTTATGTATTTTGAAGATGTTGACTGGGCGCGGCGTTTCTGGGAGAATGGATACAAAGTCGTTTATTTCCCGAAAGCCAAAATGTATCATTATCATGGGAAAGCATCGCGGGGAAGCATTTTAGACTTGTTTTTCAATAAAATGGCCAGAATTCATAACAAAAGCGCTATTTTATACTTCCTTAAATACAAATTTAAAACTACTCACTATGTTTAAACCAGCGGCTAAAATAGTAGCCGGCTTTATTTTAATATTTTTCACCTATTTTTTAGGGTTCTATCACGGCCAAACATCCGCGCCGGCGATAGAAAAAATCAGTGGCATAACCGGCAAAGAAGATCAGATCACTTCAGTTGATTTCAGCATATTCTGGGAAACATGGAAATCGATTGAAGATAAATATGTCGGTAGACAGAAGCTGGACAGGCAGAAAATGGTTTACGAAGCGGTTAAAGGATTGGTCAAATCTACCGGTGATCCGTATTCCACTTTCTTTACTCCGGATGAATCAAAAATGCTGGAAGAAGACATATCTGGCAGTTTTTCCGGAATCGGCGCGGAAATCGGATTTAAAAAAGAAGTGCTGACAGTCATCGCTCCTCTGAAAGATTCTCCGGCGGAAAAAGCCGGAATCTTGGCAGGCGATCAAATTCTTAAAGTAGATGACAAATCCACTCAAGACATGGCTTTGGAAGAAGCGGTATCTCATATCAGAGGAGAAAAGGGCACAACAGTCAGTTTAAGCATATTTCGCGAAGGATTTTCCGAAGCAAAGGAATTCAAAATAACGAGAGATGTCATCAAGGTTCCGACTATAGATTTGGAAATGAAAGACGGCATAGCGTATATCAAGCTGTATAATTTTATCGGCGATATTGAACGGGAATTCAGACAAACCGCGATTCAAGCCGCGAAAAATAAACCGAAAGGCGTTGTTTTGGATTTGCGCAACAATCCGGGCGGATTTTTAGAAGCTGCGATTGAGATCGCCGGATATTTCATGCCAAAGGGCGAAATAGTGGCGATTGAAGATTTTGGCAACGGAGACGGGAAAAACGAATTCCG
>CAYIVQ010000033.1:0-8985 GCA_964366905.1 uncultured Candidatus Saccharibacteria bacterium | reverse complement strand
CTGTAAGAACGGAAAGAGTAGTAAGTGGTGAAAAACAATAAAACGGCGATGACTTCGTCAAGAATAGTCAGCAGAGTTTCCATCCGCATAAAATGGCCGGTAGCGGAAATTTGGAAAACCACCATGAACACTAAGGAAAAAATGCCACTAATAATAAAAGACCATGGCAGTTTGCGATTGACCGCTCCGGCAATCACTACGCAAAGCACCACAAACACATACGCCGGTAAGTTGATTGAATAAAATAAAATTTCCGGCTCAAGCAACGCGCCAATCAGCATAATAAATCCGATCATCAAAAACAGCGCTCGCGCCTTATCCCCTTGATATTTTAATACAGGCAAAAGATCCATGTTTATATTATACAATACATAATAAAATATTGACAATACTTATCGGAATTGATATCTTATTTATTGAATTCAGACTAAATCTGTCGGAATATGCAAGTAAACAAAGAGATCGATTACAGCTTAATACTTATACGCGCTTTGAAGGATACATATAAATCCGGCGAATTTGTGTCTTTAGAGGCTGTGGCTGAAGCCTACAATCTGCCATACTCGTTTTTGGAAAAGCTCGCCGGCAAACTAAAACGAGCGGGTGTTTTAAATTCCCAAAAAGGCAAGAGCGGCGGTTATCGGCTCGCGTTGAAACCAAGCTTGCTAAGCGTCGGAAATATTATGGATGTGTTTCAGGATAAACCCGCGTCAAAATGCGGGACTTGCTATTTAGCAGAGACTTGCCCGTCGATAAGCGGAATTCAAAAAATTGACACTGCCGTCAGAAAAACATTGAGCAAGTTGACTGTTAATAATCTGTGATTTCTGTAAGCTGTAAAATGATGTTAAAAATAAAAAACTTAACCGTAAATATTGATAAAAAAGAGGTGATAAAAAACCTTTCTTTGCGCTTGCGAAAAGGGAAAATCCACGCTCTCGCCGGCCCGAACGGCTCTGGGAAAACATCCTTGTGTTTCTCAATAATGAAACATCCAGATTATAAAATATCCGGCGGAGAAATTTTGTTGGATAACGAAAATATCAATTCTTTAAGCACGGAAGAAAGAGCCAAGCTCGGAATTTTTCTTTCTTTCCAAGAACCGCCGGAAATCAGCGGTGTCGGCGTTTATTCATTTCTTATGACGATGATCGCCAAACAAGGGCAAAAACACGCTTTTGCCGCGCTAAACGAAGCGAAAGGAGTTGTTGAGTTGCTTGGACTTGAGCAAAGTTTTCTGGATAGAAATTTAAACGAGGGATTTTCCGGCGGAGAGAAAAAAAAGTGCGAATTACTTCAGCTTGCCGTATTAGAACCGAAAATCGCAATATTGGATGAAATAGATGCCGGATTGGACGCGGACGCTTTAAAAACAGCCGTTAAAATCATAAAAAAGGCCGCGAAAAACGGAACGACAGTTTTAATTATCAGCCATTCCCCGCGCATTTTTAAAATGCTAAAGCCTGATTTCGCGCATATTATGATAGACGGCAAAATTGTTAAATCGGGAGACGCAAAATTATTGAAACAAATAGAAAATGGCTACCAAAAAATTAAAACAAAATAATTTCAAATATCGCTACGGTTTTCAGACAAAAACCGAGCCGGTATTTCAAACAGAAAAAGGGCTTTCGGAAAAAACAGTCAAAGAGATTTCTATGATTAAAAAAGAGCCCGAATGGATGCTGAATCTCCGCTTGCAAGCTCTCGGATTTTTCCTAAAAAAATCTATGCCGAAATGGGGAGTCGATTTGTCGGCTATAAATTTTGACGAAATTATTTACTATGCCAAATCCGCGGATAAGCAAGAAAGAAACTGGGACGATGTGCCGGAAGAAATAAAAAAAACATTTGACCGGCTCGGCGTGCCGGAAGCGGAAAGAGCGTTTTTCGCCGGAGTGGGGGCGCAATACGATTCTGAAACGATATATCACAACATTCATAAAGATTTAGAAGATCAGGGAGTGATTTTTATGGACACCGGCGCAGCTCTGAAAAAATATCCGGCGATGTTTAAAAAATATTTCAGCTCGGTGGTGCCGGCGGACGATAATAAATTTTCCGCCCTGAATTCCGCTGTTTGGTCGGGGGGCAGTTTTTTATACGTGCCGAAAGGAGTAAAAGTAAAAATGCCACTTCAGGCGTATTTCCGTATAAATTCCAAAAATTTCGGTCAATTTGAACGAACGCTTATAATCGCCGATGAAGGAAGCGAAGTGCATTATATTGAAGGATGCACAGCGCCTGTTTATTCTACTAATTCCCTTCATGCCGCTGTGGTGGAGATAATAGCGAAACCGGGCGCTAAAGTCCGCTACACCACGGTGCAAAATTGGTCAAACAATGTATATAATCTAGTAACCAAAAGAGCCAGGGCTGAGGCCGGAGCGACTATAGAATGGATAGACGGAAATTTGGGTTCAAAAGCGACAATGAAATACCCATCGGTTTTGCTCTGCGGCAAAGGAGCGAAAGCGGAAATTATTTCCGTCGCTTTAGCGGGACGAGGGCAAATCCAGGATACAGGGGCAAAAATAATTCACGCTGCTCCGGATACTTTTTCCCATATTATATCCAAATCTGTTTCTTTCAGCGGAGGCAAAACGGTATTTAGAGGAATGGTGCGGATAGAAAAAGGCGCTAAAAATTCCAAAACAAAAACGCGATGCGATTCGCTGTTGTTCGGCAAAGACGCGACAACAGAAACATACCCTGCCATCAAAACGGAAGAACAAGATATTCAAGCGGCGCATGAAGCGGCCGTTTCCAAGATTAACGAGAAAGAATTATTTTACATGAAAACGCGCGGGCTTTCGGAAACAGAAGCCGCGTCATTGATAGTGGCGGGATTTTTGGAACCGTTCGCCAAAACTTTGCCAATGGACTATGCTATTGAATTAAACCGGCTTATTGAAATGGAAATGGAAAACAGCCATCGTTAAAAAATAATATGAACGCGAATAAAATAAAAAAAGATTTCCCTATTTTTAAAAACCATCCAAAACTGGTTTATTTGGATAATGCCGCGACTACTCAAAAACCGAAAACGGTAATTGACGCTGTCGCGAAACATTACGAGCAAAATAACGCCAATATCCATCGGGGAATTTACAAACTAAGCGAACAGGCAACAGAAGCGTATGAATCTTCGAGAATAAAAATTGCGAAATTTATCGGCGCGGAAAGCTCGGAACAAATTATCTTTACCAAAAATGTTACCGAAGCGATAAATCTTGTCGCGTACAGTTACGCAAAAAACCTGAAAGCCGGCGATGAAATACTGCTGACTTTGATGGAGCATCATTCAAATATCGTTCCCTGGCAGATGATCTCAAAAGAAAAAAAGCTAAAAATAAAATTTGTTGGCATCGCTCCGAACGGAGAAATTGACATAAACGACTTGAAATCAAAATTGAACAAAAAAACAAAGATTTTCGCCGTTACTCACGCTTCCAATGTTTTGGGAACCATAAATCCGATTTGGAAATTAACCAAACTTTGCCATTCGCGCGACATACCGGTGTTAGTCGACGGCGCGCAGGCAATTCCGCACTTCCCTGTTAATGTATCCAAACTTAAATGCGATTTTTACGCGTTTTCCGGACACAAAATGCTCGCGCCGACCGGAATCGGAGCTTTATATATTAGCAAGAAATATTTAAACATTTTACCGCCATTTTTGGGCGGAGGAGAAATGATTAAATCCGTCAGTATGAACAAGGTAGAATTTCAAGATCCGCCGATGCGTTTTGAAGCCGGCACGCCGGCTATTGAAGCCGCTATCGGGCTCGGAACGGCTATTGATTATTTGAACAAAATTTCTATGCCGGCAGTACGGGAACATGAGCGAGAATTAACCGCGTACGTTATGCAAAAACTGGGAGAAATCAACGGTGTCATTGTCTATGGCCCGAAAAATTACGCTAAACGCGCAGGGGTTGTCAGTTTTAATCTCACCGGAGTTCATCCCCACGATCTTGCTTCAATGCTGGATGAGCAGGGCATCGCCATTCGGGCAGGCCATCATTGCGCCATGCCGTTGCATCAGTTCCTGAAAATTCAGGCAAGCGCGAGAATCAGCTTTTATATATATAACACTAAAAAGGATATTGATATTCTTTGCGAAGCTTTAACAAGAATATCAATGGCAATTCAATGAAACTAGATCAATTTAAACAATTAAAAAAGCACGCTGAAATTTCGCCGCTAAAAGGCAGTCTAAAAAATCCGGATATCAGCTTATCCGGCGAAAACACGCTTTGCGGAGACAAGTTAAAAATAGAACTGAATTTGCAAAAAGAAATTGTGAAAGACGCGAGATTCACCCATCAGGGATGCACGCTAAGCGGAGCTTCGACTTCAATATTTTTGGAATATGCTATCGGGAAAAAATATAAAAATATTGAAAATATCGCTCCGGAAAAAATAATTGAAATGTTGGGCGGAAATATTACGCCGGCCAGAATCCCCTGCGCTCTCCTACCTCTTGCTGTTTTCAAATCAAAAAAGTAATATAATAAAACTTACGCAAGTCTTATAAAAAAAATATGCCTGATAGAAATGCGGATTATTTAATAATAGGCGGGGGAATTGCCGGAACAACCGCCGCGGAAACAATTCGGAGCCGTGATAAAGACGGTTCTATTGTTATTGTAAGCGCCGAGCCATATCCGCTCTACTCCAGAATCATGCTTTCCAAGCGCGGTTTTTTTCTTGGTCAAATCCCCGAAGACCGAATTTGGCTGAAAACAAAAGAATGGTATAAGCAAAATGATATTTTATTGCTTGCGGAAAGAAGCGCCGTTTCTCTGGAGACAAAAGAGCAAACAATAACTTTGGATGACGGAGAAATCATCGAATATAAAAAATTGCTTTTAGCTGTCGGTAGCCGGCCGAATAAACTTAATATACCCGGCACGGAGAAAAACGGAATTTACAGCATGTACACATTAAACGACGCGCGTAAAATCATCGGGTCAGCGAACACAGCTAAAAAAGCAGTAGTTGCCGGAGGCGGGTTTATTGCTTTTGAGATGTGCGATCTTTTAAGGAAAAAGGGGCTAGAAGTGACTTTAATAATGCGCAAAGACAAATTATGGAGCAAAACACTGGATGATAACGGCTGGCATATAATAGAACAGGCAATACTTGCCGGAGGAGTGAAACTTATAAAAAATGATGGGGCGGCAGAAATACTGGGAGATAGCGCTGTCGCGGCTATAAAAACCAAAAATGGCAACGAAACGCAATGCGATTTATTCATTGCCGGCATTGGAATTAATTGCCCAACGGAACCATTTATGTCGGCCGGCATAAGTTGCGATAAAGGCATAATCACAAATGAATATTTGGAAACTAATGTCTCAAATATTTGGGCGGCCGGCGATGCCGCGGAGTTTTTTGATACGATGACCGCCGAAAAAACACAAACTATAAATTGGGCGAACGCGCAGGGGCAAGGAAGAATTGCCGGCATCAATATGACTGGCGGACGCGAGCTGTTTCAAATGACAACTTCGTTCACATCCGGCGGATTTGGCATTACGATAGCGACTGTCGGCAATATTTATCCCACTCCCCCATTTGAGACCGATTGCCAAAAACCGACAGAAAACAACTTCACTCAAACTATTTCAAAGAACGGGAAAATATCCGGCGCTATTCTCATAAACAATAACAAAGAAATATCGGCCATCACTCAAAAAATCTCCGGAACCATCAATGCAAAAATGTAACATTTGCCCGCTTAAAGGCGTCTTTATGTATAGACTTAAAGTGAAAGAACAGAATAATAATGAAAAATCAGAGCTATTTATCGAGATGTATGACCGGCATGCTGACCACATTTACCGGTTTGTTTTACTGAAAGTAAGCAACAAAGACTTGGCGTGGGACATCACTCAAGAATGCTTCTTAAAAGTATGGCAATATCACAAAGACAGCGATTCTGGAATAAAAAATTACCGCGCTTTTATTTTCTCAATAGCCCGCAATTTAATCATTGATTATTGGCGGAGAAAAGACAAGACGGCAACCATTGATTTGGAAGAAGTCGCGTTTGCGTTGGAAGACGCCGGAAATCTGCATGAAGAAACATCTATTAAGCATGAAACACTGGAGCTGATGGAATTTATCAATCAACTGCCGGAACATCAAAAAGAAATCTTACTACTTCGCTATGTTGAAGATTTGCCGTTCTCAGAGATAGCAAAAATTATCGGAAAAAGCGCCGTGTCCGCGCGTGTGGAAGCTCATCGGGCAGTCAAAAAGATAAAGAAGTTAACGAAAAATGAATAAAAGCATCAAAAATAAATTTAAAATACTGAAAAACATCGCGGCAGATCCGGATAAAAAAGCCGAATTTCGGAATGTTTTATTCGCGAAAATCGGACGGCAAGAAACAGCGCTTCAGACAAATCCCACGAATATGCCGGCTATCAGTCTGCTGGAATTCGCGCTGGGCAGGCTTAAATCGACGCCGATATTCGCAATGTTGCTGATATTTTTTGTTTTTAGCGCGAGCGTTGGAGCCGCGTTCGCGTCTCAAGACGCCTTGCCCGGCGAATTGCTTTATCCGGTAAAAATCGCGGCCGAAAAAATAGAACTTGCCGCAACAAAAGACGAAGCTAAAAAAACTTCTTTGCATCTTGAATTCGCAACAAAAAGATTAAGCGAAACCGAGCAAATAATAGAAACGGGCGGAGCTGAAGCGCGGATAGACAATCTGCTGTCAAATTATCAAAAAGAACTGAATGAAAGCCAAAAAATACTGGAAAAAACCGGCGCGGAAAGACCAGAAATTGCGATTATTATAGACCAGAAAACAGAAGCCGGTAAAAAATCAATGGCTATAATATCGGAAAAAATACAAAGAAAAATCAAAGAAGGAAAATTGAGCGGAAAATATAAAGACATTCTGGAAGAAGCCGGCGAGCATGCGGAGAAAGTAAATGACGCCGCAAATATTTTGATATTTTCAACTGTTTCAAGCGATTTATCGCCACGCCAAGAAGAAATAGAACATGAGATAGAACGTAAACCCAAGGATGATATTTACAATGAAACTTTAAAAAACAGCACTTCGACAGAAAAACTAAAACTCGCGCCGAGATCGAGTGTATTCTCTAAAAAATCCAATGAGAAAATAAAGACGGCAAAAGAAAAAATATCGGAGACGGAAAAACATATCGCCGAGCTTAAAAAAGAAGGATACGCCACAGATATCGCAGAGAAAAAAATTGAGGAAGCAAAAAGCTTGCTTGAGCAATCCGAATCTCTCGCAAACGAGCAAGGATATCAAAAATCATTACTGCAATCCATCCAAGCGCGCCAAACCGCGGAAGAAGCAAAAAAACTAAGTAAAAAATCTAAACACAGAGAAGAAAAAAGACGCAATGAAGAGAGTGAGAATGACAAGCAAACCAAAATAGAGGAAGACGAAAAAAATGATGATGAGGATGACAAGTAAGGTAGAAACTGTTTTTTAGTGTTTTGGAGTAAAGCAACAATACCCAATTTTATCGCATTTCTTTTTCATACTCTGCCATTTGCCGATGTCTTTTATGACTTGCAAGGCCATCGGGTATAAAACGTTATTTTCTTTGAATATATGTTCTCTTAAAAAAGCGATTATGAATTTCGCTTCGGCTTCAACTTGTTTTTTGAACTCACCAAAATCAATCTTTTCTATCGTTTTGATAATCTTATTTAGATTCTTTTCGCGTTGTTTTAACTCATTATGTTCGCCGCGCATTACTTCACTCGGCCCGATAATTCCGTGTTTTTCAATCTCCGGGAACAACACTTTTTCTTCTCTTTTGTGATGCGCGTCCGCGGCGATCAAATGCTCGACGATATGCGAAAGCATGCCGAATTCCTTTTTCTTGCCGTCAAATTTCGCCATTTTTTGAATTGATTTGCTTGTTTGTTCCAGTTTATCCAAAAAATGCAAAATCATCTCATGCTCGCTTGCAAGCGTATGTATCACATGACCGCGCTCCGGACCGGAAGAATCTTTTTTATTTTTTTGTTTAGTTGTTTTCATATTTCCAGACCATCTTACTTTAATGTATAAATATATTTTAGTAAAGCATTTCCGACTGTTTCCAAACTTTCATCGCTGCATTTATCAATTGTATCGGCAGTCGTGTGAAAATACGGGTAATCAACATCGATAACAAGGAAAGAAGGGATGCCCGCGTTATTTAATATAGTATGGTCATCACGAATTTCCGCGTTCACTTGCGAAATAAACGCATCAGAATCAATAGTTTTAGCAGCATTCCAAAAAGCATCCACTTGACTACCTGCGCGTTCTTTTGAAGATTTTTCCTGAAAAATATTAAGGTTTTTATCGCAAACCATATCTAATATAATCCCGCTCATTGGTTTTTCTTTTGGATAAAACTGATCTAGATGATCTATGAACATAGCGGAACCAAGCGGCCGCCATTCTCTTGTTTCGCTTCCTTTATTTTCTTCTCCCTCTTCGCCGTCAAAAAATATAATATCGACCCCCACTTCCGGCTTATTATCGGTGTTAGCGATATAACGCGCTATCTCCAACAAAACCGCCACGCCGGAAGCCGAATCATTGGCGCCAGGCACCGGCAGTTCTGGATGAACCGCGTCTCTGTCGGCAATTTTTTTGCTATCGTAATGAGTTCCTAAAATGATTCTTTTGCTTTGATTATTATCTCGCGAAGAAAGGCTGATAAAAAAGTTCATAAGATTATTTTCCGCGCCGTCGGATGCCTTATGCGTCCATCCTTGGGAACGAAAATGGTCGTTGCTTAAAGCTCTTAGCTCCGCGTCCAGAAATGACTGCATTTTTTCATGTCCTTTTGCGCTTAAAAATCTCGGACCATAGCTTAATTGTTGCCTGATCACCGCAAGCATTTCATTGCCATCAAGAGATCTATCGTTTGATACCGACTGACGCTGAATAATTTTTGATATGAGATAGTCGGTCGGCGCGAAATTATC
>CAYIVQ010000032.1:8524-9894 GCA_964366905.1 uncultured Candidatus Saccharibacteria bacterium | reverse complement strand
ATCAAACGCAGATTTTAACGAAGAAATTGGGCAAACCCTTGCGGCTTGAGCAGATAATGTTCTGGAATTAATTGGTTACTTGCTCAAGCGCGTAAGTCCTAAATTTAAGCAATAATCTTAGTGACTACGCCGGCGCCTACAGTTTTGCCTCCTTCTCTGATAGCGAATCTTTGCTTTTCTTCCAACGCAATCGGAGATATAAGCTTAACTTTAAAATTCGCGGTATCGCCAGGCATAATCATTTCAGTGCCTGCCGGCAAAGTAATATCTCCGGTAACATCCGTAGTTCTGATATAAAATTGCGGTTTATACCCAGCGAAAAACGGTGAATGTCTGCCTCCTTCTTCCTTCGCCAAGATGTAAACTTCAGCTTCAAATTCAGTGTGCGGAGTTACTGACCCCGGTTTAACAATAACCTGACCTCTTTCTACATCTTCTTTTTTAAGGCCTCTAAGCAAAATCCCCGCGTTATCTCCGGCCATAGCTTCGTCAAGGGATTTATTGAACATTTCAATGCCGGTGATAACTGTTTTTTGATTCGGCCTCAAACCGACAATTTCCATTTCATCATTGACTTTCGCTTTGCCTCTTTCCACTCTGCCGGTTACTACAGTGCCTCTGCCTTCAATTGAGAAAATATCTTCTATAGGCATCAAAAACGGCTTGTCCAATTCGCGGACCGGTTCCGGAATATATTCATCCATTGTTTTAACCAATTCAAGCACTTTCTGCACATATGGATCGTCTTTTGATTTGGCTTCCAATGCTTTTAAGCCGGAACCTCTGATGATAGGAGTATTTTCTCCGTCATAGCCGTATTTGGTCAAAAGTTCGCGGATTTCCATTTCAACCAAGTCAACCAATTCCTGATCGTCCGCCATATCAATTTTATTCAAGAAAATAATCAATTTAGGAACTCCCACTTGCTTTGCCAGCAAGATATGTTCTCTTGTTTGAGGCATCGGACCGTCCGGAGCGGCAACAACCAATATAGCGCCGTCCATTTGCGCGGCGCCGGTAATCATGTTTTTAATGTAATCGGCATGCCCGGGAGCATCGATATGAGCATAATGCCTTTTATCCGATTCGTATTCGGAGTGATGCAAAGCGATAGTAATACCTCTCGCTTTTTCTTCCGGAGCGGCGTCAATCTGATCCACGCTCTCTACTCGCACTTTATAGCCGGCCAAATTCAAAGAGTGAAGAATAGCCGCGGTTAAAGTGGTCTTGCCATGATCAACGTGGCCAATAGTGCCGACGTTCACATGGGGTTTTGTACGTTCAAATTTTTCTGCCATATGAGTTTGCTAATTTTCATCCCAATTTCTTTTAAGCGCTCTTGAAAAGGAATTGGGATGAAAAAAATTTAT
>CAYIVQ010000032.1:0-8424 GCA_964366905.1 uncultured Candidatus Saccharibacteria bacterium | reverse complement strand
CAAGCCCTAAAAAGGCAGATCTTCCAATCTTATCTCTTTATCGCCCATAATATTTTTGCCGCTCACTAAAGAAAAGTCGTATTCGTTTTTCCGCTCTTTATTCGCCAAAGTTTCGGATGCGGATTCATAGTCAAGTAAGTTTTGGATAAGACTGACATCGTCAATGCGTGAAACGGCATTCTTTTTGAAACCGGCTTCATCGCTGAAAAATTCCACTCCTTCAAGATCTTCTTTTGAGCTCGCCTGTATCTGATAATTCTTGAAATCCTTGAATGGAATCAAAACATAAGACGGCTCGCCGTTCTCCACGATAACCACGCCCTTCTTGATTGATTTTAAAATTTTAGATATTTCGTTGAACATAATCTTTCTGCTATTTATTTGTTCTTACCCGATATTATCTCTTCCGCCACATTTTTCGGCACTTCTTCATAGTTGGCGAATTCCATACTGTAAGAAGCTCTGCCTTCCGTCATGGAACGGATTTGGGTTGAATATCCGAACATCTTGGCAAGCGGCACAAGCGAAACAATCACCTTGATATTGCCTCTGTCTTCAACGCTTTCAATCTTACCTCTTCTTGAGCTAAGATCTCCTGTCACATCTCCGAGAAAATTAGTCGGGGTTAAAGAAGAAACTTTCATGATTGGCTCAAGAAGAATCGGATTGGCTCTTTTCACGCCATCCTGCAGAGCCATAGAGCCGGCGATTTTGAATGCAGCTTCAGAAGAATCAACTTCATGATAAGAACCGTCAAATAGAGAAACGCGTACATCCTTTAGCGGATATCCGGCGATTACGCCTCTATCCATCGCTTCTTCAATGCCTTTCCTGGCGGCCGGAATATATTCTTGCGGAATAATGCCTCCTTTAATCTCATTGACAAATTCAAATCCTTTACCTCTCTCAAGCGGCTCTACTCTGATTTTCACATGCCCGTACTGGCCCCTGCCGCCGGACTGGCGAATATATTTGCCTTCCGCCTCAGCGGTGCCCTTGATGGTTTCTTTATACGCCACCTGCGGAGCTCCCACATTGGCGGCGACTTTGAATTCCCGAAACATTCTGTCAACAAGAATTTCAAGATGCAATTCTCCCATGCCGGAGATAATGGTCTCGCCGGTTTCCTGATCAACTTTGATGCGAAAAGTGGGATCTTCTTCCGCCAACCTCTGCAAAGACATGCCCATTTTCTCTTGGTCGGCTTTAGTTTTCGGTTCAACGCGCACCGAAATGACCGGCTCCGGAAATTCAATTTCTTCTAACACAATCGGATGATCTTCGTCGCAAAGCGTGTCGCCTGTGGTTGTGTATTTCAACCCAACCGCCGCGCAAATATCTCCGGCAGAAACTTCATCCACTTCTTCGCGCTGATTTGCGTGCAATCGGACTATACGGCCGATTCTTTCTTTTTTATCTTCAGTGGAATTATAAACATAAGATCCTTTTGTGAGCTTGCCTGAATAAACGCGAAAAAACGCCAGCGATCCTACAAACGGATCGGAAGCGATTTTAAACGCCAAAGCGGAAAACGGCTCCGCGTCATCCGGTTTTCTTTCTATAACTTCTTCAGTTCCGGGTTTAACGCCTTGAACGGCTCCTCTATCAAGCGGCGACGGCAAATAATCAACAACCGCATCCAACATAAGCTGGACTCCTTTGTTTTTTAAAGCCGAACCGCAAAGCACCGGATTAACGATGCCAGCGATGGTGGATTTTCTCAACGATCGTTTTAGGTCTTCCATCGAGAACGCTTCTCCGGCTAAATATTTCTCCATCAATTCGTCATCTTCGCTCGCGACCATGTCCATCATTTCTTCGCGATATTTTTTCGCTCTTTCTTTTTCCGAATCCGGTATTTCGCCGATATTTATCTTTTCTCCGTGATCGCCGGAAAAAGTGATGAATTTCTCCGAAATCAAATCAATTATTCCTTCAAATTTATCTTCTTCGCCCACCGGTATTTGCACGGGAATCGCTTTTGGATTCAACCGTTCTCTGATTGACGCGATATCCTTTTCCCAATTCGCTCCGGTACGATCAAGTTTATTTATAAAACAAATTCGCGGAACTTTGTATTTATCCGCTTGATGCCAGACTGTTTCCGATTGCGGTTCAACGCCGGCGACTCCGTCAAACACAACGACGCCTCCGTCTAAAACGCGAAGAGATCTTTCCACTTCAACGGTAAAATCAACATGGCCGGGAGTATCAATGATATTAATTCTGTGTTCGAACGACTTATCTCCCTTCTTATATGTAGGCATCCAGAAACAAGTGGTTGCCGCGGCGGTGATGGTAATGCCTCTTTCCTTTTCTTGTTCCATCCAATCCATGACCGCTTGGCCTTCGTGCACTTCCCCGATTTTATGGGAAACACCGGTATAAAAAAGAACTCGTTCGGAAACAGTAGTTTTACCCGCGTCAATGTGGGCTATAATTCCGATATCACGAACTCTTTCTAAAGGATAAATATGAGACATATCAAAAAGTTAAAAGTCCATAAAGTCCTTAGAGTCGAAAGTCACTGAGTCGCTTCGCGACATTCCTAGGCTTTATTGACTTTATGGACTTTTGACTTTGCGACTATCTTTACCAGCTGAAATGCGCGAATGCCTTGTTAGCTTCCGCCATCTTATGAGTATTCATCTTCTTCCTGATAGCTTCGCCTTCATTCTTGGAAGCCAATATGAGTTCTCCGGCGAGCCTATCAATCATTGATTTGCCTTTCTTGGCTCTTGCCGCTCCGAGAAGCCATCTGAGTGTCAATGTCAATTTTCTTTCTCCTCTTACTTCTTTCGGGACTTGATAGTTAGCCCCGCCTACTCTGCGAGATCGTAGTTCAACAAAAGGAGAAATATTTTTCATCGCCAGATCAAAAATCTCCATCGGGTCTTTTTGAGTTTCCGCTTGTATTTTATCCAATGCTCCGTAAACAATCTTTTCGGCAATGGTTTTTTTACCGTCTTTCATGACGGAATTTATCAGTTTCGTGATGAGCGGGCTGTTGTGCTTGTGATCCGGTTCAATTTCTTTTTTATATTTTCGTTTTTTCCTCATTGTTTCCTTATTATTTCCTTATTTATTATTTTACTTAGCCTTCGGTCTCTTCGTGCCATATTTAGATCGGCCTCTTTTTCTGTTATCCACGCCGGAAGCGTTTAGAACGCCTCTGACTATATGATACCGAACGCCCGGCAAATCTTTCACCCTTCCTCCTCTTATCATCACAACCGAGTGCTCTTGTAAATTATGTCCTTCTCCGGGAATATATGCCGTCACTTCCATTCCATTGGTCAATCTGATTCTCGCCACTTTCCTCAAAGCGGAATTCGGTTTTTTAGGAGTGATAGTTTTGACAACAGTGCAAACGCCTCTTTTAAAAGAAGCATTGTAAAAAACCGGATGATTTTTCTTCAAGTTAAATCCTTTACCCATGGCAGGTGATTTTGACTTCACTTTTGTTTGCTTCCTGCCTCTTTTAACCAGTTGATTTATAGTTGGCATAATTTAAAATAAAACAAAGCGCATCGCGCTTTATATAAATAGCTCTAAATACTCTTAAAAGTTAGCAGATAAATAGAGCGAAGTCAACCCCCGACACCAAACAAGCGCAATGTATTTCTTCTTTATATAACTCGGAATTAAAAAAAATAAATTAAAAGGCAAGTTATGGTTTAAAGCTTAAACATAGTTGATGTAAAAGCGCTTGTTATGGTGTGGGGGTCAACCCCTTTACATATGGAAACAAACGCTATTCTCTGATATAATTAGGACTTACGTGCTTGAGCAGATAATGTTCTTAAATCGATTGATTACCTGCTCAAGCGCGTAAGAATGCAAAATAAAACAATGAATAATAAAATAGATTGGCAAATGAATAATGAAGAAGGGGCTGGCGCTCAAGATTTAAAAAGAGCCGAAGAATTAGTCGCGAAAGGCGAAACTGAAGATTTTGAAGAGGCGAAAAAACGCGTAATGATGTTAAAAAGACTTAATGAAAACGCGGAGCGTTTGGAAGAAAAGGTTGGGAGTCTGGAAATGAAAGATATCGTAAACGATTCTTACGAAACAATTAAAAATATGTTCGTGCTGAAAAACGCGAACATTGTGCCTTTGCAAAGCGGCTGGTCTAAAATTCAGGGACGCAACCTGCTTTTAAGAAAAGACGATCCTTATTTAGTAATAGAAAAAATGATGAACGGAGATGAGATTGATATAGGGTATGATATGTATGGAAGCAGTGACGCTTACGCCAATGCGGCCATAGCCTCTGATGAAGGATTAAAATTGTCTCTCTCGGAAGGCAGGAAAGGAGCGGAATTAAATTGCGTTTATGTATTTGATCCGGAAGGCCTTGATGTAAACACAGTCAAGCCCATGGAGTATGATCCGCGCGATCCAAAAAGATACGCCATCGCGCGCGCGGTAAGCGGGACGCTATCGCCAAATAAAATCAAATATCTGATAATCAGAGTCCCCACCAGTCTATTTCCGGAAAATGAATTGGCTCCGCCGGAAATAGAACGGATAGAAAACGGCGAGCCGATTCCGTATATCGCGCGTTTAATCGAAATGCCGCCATACGACGACCGCTCCGCTCCCCGGGTTCGCGGGTTGCCGCCATCCGCCAGCACGGCAACGCATTAAAACTCATTTCAAAGAAAAAAGCATTCCTTTTTTAAGGAATGCTTTTTTGTTTTTATTGAACTGAAGATGGGGAAATTTCTTCTAAAATCATATTCTCCATTTCCGCGACCATTTCTAAAAAGTCTGGAAAACTAAGCTTTATTTTTTCTTCCGCCATCTTGTCCTGCAACTCCGCTGGTAATTGTTTCCAATTCTCCGATGCGCCATATTCAAGCGTATCAAACATTTTCCCAATTACATCTTCCCAAATCTTGCGATAAGATACAGGTCTGGCAGAGCGCGCAAACATTACCTCCTTAACTCCTTGTAAAATTATTTCAGCCAAAATCTTTTCATCTTCTCTGTTGTCATTCATCTTTTGCCACCCTCCTTTCTTGACAAACATTCGGCGCAAAAACGAGTCTCCGGACGAACTTCAAGTCGTTGCGAAGAAATATCATTGCCACAATCTTCGCATAATCCGTATTTGCCATCATTAAGCCGCGCAATAGCTTTTTCTATTTCCGGAATTTCTACCGAGATCTTATGCTTTTTTAAATAAGCAATAAGATTTGGCTTATTCAGACTGAGTCTCACAAACCTTAACTTCCCTTCCAGCTTTAAACGGAAATGTTTTTGTTGATTAACATCCATTGAACTATCCCCCTTTCATATTCCGTTCTATGTTAAATTTCTCCTAACAACAGAAACATAAAATCTATGATTATCGGCTACCGCAAGACGGGGAACCCCAGTTGTCATTCCAGTTAATATCATAGAAACATCCTAACACAGGATTACTAAGATCATCTAAAAAAACAATTGGCGTTTGTTCATTGATTGCATATCTGGAGCCAGTAGCCCACACGGAACGGCGCCAAAGCACTTTGGTAATAATACAAAGATTAATAATCTCAACTGCCGTCATAGGGTGTCTCGATTGCTTCTTGAAAATCTTACGCGATTCTTCTGGACTCTTGCCTATAGTCGCCTTACCAACCTCCACATCGTAGATATAATAGAGGTCACTTGATGTCCCGAATCCATCTATTATCGCATCCGGTTTGATGGAGCTATAGCCAATGCCAAATCCATTCTGTACCTTAGACATTAAGCCGTAATAGCCGAGATAGATCGGCGTGATAACTGGCAAAAATGGAATACTCCCTTTGCCAATGGCTATTTTACTTGTCTTCTCCAACACAAAATCTTTCCAACCTTGAAGCGCCATAATGATCTGCTTTGGGATACCACGATCTTCAAGAATCGCGATCTGGGAGTCAAACAACACATTAAGATTGCTCCGTCTTGCTTGCTTGCCTATCTTATCATTGCATTTTATCATCGTTATTCCCTCCTTGTTATATAGTTAAATTGTTAAACAGCCGTAAACTTATATCATACAAAAATCAGAGTGTCAAATAAAAAATTGAATCCGCCTGAAACCTTTTGGTTCCAGGCGGATATGCTTGATGTATTTTTTTATTTTTTACCTTTTTTCACACCGCCGGATTTCGCGGCAACCTCATTTTTCAACGGGAGTTATAAAAACAACTTTATCGTTTTTTCATATAAATCCTTTCTTTTTTTAAAGGTTATATTATAATGGATTTACTTTGTAAGTGTATCATGTAAACGAAAATCTGTCAAGGTCGATTTAATTTTGACTTTTACTGGATTATTTTGTACATTCAATAAAAGTCAAAATCTATTAAGCGCATAGATCTTTAAAAAGGGGGTGAAAAATAATCATGGAACAAAAGAAAGAAGTAAATGGCTTTAAATGCCCTTTATGCCAAAGTAAGAGTTATACTGAAAAATCCGCAAGTAATGGCATTTTTAATTCGGGAGGATATTCGAAGATTGAATATTGCATATGCGACGGATGTTCAATAATATTTAACAACCCGATAAAATTTATAACTCAGATTGGGATAAATAATTTACACAGCAAACGGATTAGAGATGCTTGTAATAATTTTTTTATTACTAATGACCCGAGAATTAGCAAGAAGATATCGCAATTAGCATTTGCTTTTATCCAGGCAAATGAATCCGGCGACACAGAATTGGCAGGTAAAATGATCCTGGAAGCAAAAAAGTTGAAAGATGGTGTCAGGAAATAATATGATATAGCTCCACGCGCGTGCGCGTGGAGCTATTTATTTTATCTAAAGCTGAACTTCCTAAGATAGGGGCTTATATGACTCGCATTTTCATAACCCCCTAAATGCCAGACCAATTATGTCTATGCCGAATAAAAGCGAAATAAGGTAAATAAATGATGTGATTATGCGGCCGACAATGTTTGTCATAAAAACAATGGCTATCAATATGAAAAATCCGTATTGCTCCATAAATGGAGCAATACGATCAAAGAAACGGGGCGCGATATTCTCAAATATGTGGTAGCCGTCAAGCGGAGCGATTGGAATAAAATTAAAAATAAAAAGAGAAAGATTGATAAGCGATAGAAAAGCGAAAAATTTTGTCAGATAATTTTGCGCGTCAACAGCTTCGACGCCAAACAACAATTTCAAAGCGATGATACAAAAAATGGCAATGGCAAAATTAGTCAATATTCCGGCGGAAGCGACGATAAATTGCCCTAGTCTTCCCTTCCCGATTAAATTAGGATTGATAGGCACAGGCCGCGCCCAGCCAAAACCGACCAAAACAAGCATAAAAGTGCCGACGACATCCAAATGAGCCAATGGATTGAGCGTCAACCGCCCTGCTTTTTCGGCAGTATCATCGCCAAGCTTATACGCCGCGAAACCATGAGCGAACTCATGGGTCGTAATGGCAATCAGCAAGGCCAAAATCCATGGGATGACAAGCGCCGGATTATCAGCGAATAGTTGAAATAGAAGCATAGCGTATAGAATACCAAACTATTGCAGATTTTGAAAGAGTGTGGTAGGATGGCAAACAACAATTGTTAAAAATAAATTTATGGCTCGATCTTGCGAAAATTGCGGGAAAACATCGGTAATGGTGACGGTCATCAGAAAATTAAGAGGCAAATATAATCCCACAACCAGAAAAAGAAAATATCCAAACCTTCAATGGACTCTTATCGGAGGCAAACGAATCAAAGCGTGCACTCAATGTATGCGCACAGCCGCGAAAGTGGCTAAATAATTTTTGATTTCCAATTTTTTATTCTACATTTCAATCCTCTGTTTTTACAGAGGATTTTATGTTATGTTTGTGATGATATAGTAATCCCTCGTCGCAGATTCCTCGATCCTTCAAAGCTCAGGATTTTCAAGATATTTTAAGATTTTTTATCTTGAGATATATTGTAACTGAAAATAACGGGCTGTAGTATACCGGCCCGCTTCGCCAAAGCTCCAGCGAGGCGAGTAGTACGCATGCACTTGCCCGCCAAAATTTTTATCGGACCATCGGATAGTGGTAGTCCGTACCCTTGGGGTGGGTATAGTCTCGGTTCGATTCCGGGTGGTCCGAATGTAAAAAATTTAGGCGGGTGAAGGGTGCATGTATACCGGGTTCAATTCCCGGCAGCCCGACTGTTAGTTCTTACGCATTAACTATTAAAAATATTATTATGGAACAATTCGATTACACGATAACCACGACTAAAAATTTTGATGAAGCGGTCCAAAGCGCGCAAGATGAAATCGTAAAAGCGGGTATGCGGGTTCTGCACATTCACGATGTGCAGAAAACTCTGGCAGAAAAAGGATTTGAAAGGGATTCGTTCAAAATAATTGAATTTTGCAACGCCAAATATGCCAGCGAGTTTTTAGATGCCGATATTAAAATCGG
>CAYIVQ010000031.1:7243-10023 GCA_964366905.1 uncultured Candidatus Saccharibacteria bacterium | reverse complement strand
TTTTCTTTTTCTTAAATCTTAAATCATAAATCTTTAAATACTTCTTTCGCAATTTCCCAATATCTGCTATCGCCTTTTTGTTTCTTGAAATACCACCATTCGGCGCCCCAGAGATACACTTCCGGGAAGCCGACTTCTTTGGCGTATTCTATATTGTCGCGAAATTTTTGCGGAGAGAAAGATTCATTTTCTTCTTCTTGAGAAAGTTCGTAGTTAAGCCCCGGCCCCCACGGCTCCGCCTGCAATTCAGTGACTATAATACTTCTTAATTCGCCGAATGTGCGGACGATATTGGCCTTGAAATGGAAAAATTCCGGTGGCAAAGGATATGTAAGGTACCCGATGCGCCTATCCCAGATGGTGCGGTACATCGTAGTACCAAAAACATCGGCGCGTTTCGCCGCCGGAAACCACATGCTTAATTCTCCGCTGTCGGAAACCACTATAGGCCGGACATCAAGCGACCGTGTCAAACCGATTTCCCGATCAAGCAAATCCTGCTTGAATTGAGGGCACTCTCCAAACCCCAGCAGAAACGCTTCATTTTCTATTTGCCAATTTTTAATTCCGTAACGATCATGATAGCGTTCCACGACTTGCTTTGTGTAATTGAGCAACGCCTGTTCAAATTCAGCTCTTGATTTGCCGTTTTGCGCCCATTTTGGTATATGACATTCCGGCCAGCGAGGTAAACGATAGCCGACCGCGAGAATAATTTTCACATCGCGTTTTTCCGCCTCATCTATTTGCCAATCCAAATCGGCGAAATCAAACATACCTTTTTCTTTTTCAATGTCGTCCCAATACGCCGGCAAACGAATGCGCTTCACTTTTAAGTCGTCCAATATATCCGTATAAACAGCTCTCCAATCAAGCCCCATCTCTTTGGCGTAAGCATTACTGAATGTAACGCCGAAATACAAAACTCCCGGAGCAAGATCAGGAGGCCGCCCGGAAAATGCCAGAATAAATATACCAAAAGCCATTAAAGCAGTGGCTATAATCTTTCTTGCCGTTGTCCAAAAATGAATGCTTTCCTGCAATATATGCGGGAACTTCCACGACATAGAAACAGTAAGCAGAATCAAAAAAACATACTGCATCCCGCCAAGCGCCTGCGTCAAAGTCGCGTCGCCCAAAAATGTCGCGTAATGAATGGCGATAAACGCCAGCGCCGCTATCGCTTTATTCGCGCCCACCAGCGCGATTGATTGCCGAGATGCTTCTATGGCTGTGCTGGTAATTATGTGCCTTGATGACGGGATCAAAAGTATGCTTAATGCCGCGATAAACCCGCCCATTCTTCCAAGCACGAAACCGGTAACAAAATTTGTTTCAGTATATGTTATTTTTATAAGAAAATAAGAGAGAGCAAAAAACAGCGCGGAAACAATGGAAAATCCGAACAACAACGGTAAATCTCTAGCGTTTATTCTGCGATAAGATACTAAAAGACTGCCAAGCACTAAAAACCCGAGAGCGCCTATCTGAAAAACGGACAAAGAAAAATCTTTGTGCCAGAAAGTCAGAGCGAACATCGCCACCGGAGTCATACTGCCTACAATCGGCGCCACTTTGGACACTTCAAAACGGATTACGGCGTTAAAGAAAAATATCAAAGCGACTATGAACAGCGCGCCTGAAAGCAAGGCTAAAACCGTGATACGCCACGAAGGCATAGAAAACCCAAATGGCAACAAAATAACGGCAAATATTTCTATAATGCCGGTATAAAAAGCGTAAACCAGCGGGTGGCGCAGTTGTTTTGACAAAATAAACTTGTCAAAAAGCGCCACGATGCTGAACAAAAAGTTACCGAATAAAGTTATTAGAATCCACATAAAATCTTAATGAAGTTGATTTGTCTTGCATATCTCCGCGTATTTATACGCCGACGGACGAATTTTCCGTTCCATTGTCTCGAAATCCACTTCCACCAAACCGAACCTTGGCCAAAACCCTTTGTCCCATTCAAAGTTATCCAAAAGCGACCAATGAAAATACCCGCGAACACTAACTCCTTCATTTATTGCTTTGGCAACCCAGCGCAAATGTTCTTTGATAAATTTTTCCCGCTTTTCATCTTTAGCATCAGCAAGTCCATTTTCCGTGATGTAAATCGGTACATTATATTTTTTTAAATATTTAAGCAAATAATAAATTCCCTCCGGACAAATTTCCCATCCCATATCCGAAATCTCTTTGTTTTCATTGTCTATTTTCGCAATTATAAATCTTCCGCCAAATGATAATTTAATTCTATCATGATGATAATATTGTAAACCGATAAAATCCTGATAACCTCGCATTGCCTTAATAAATCTTACTCCCCTTACATAATTCAACAACTTAACTATAACTAAATTTAAAAAATTATTTTTAAATGGCGTGTGGTAAACAAGATAGTGAGACGCCCCGACTTGAGCATTATTTAATTTCTGCTTGATTGCTTTGTACGCCTTTCTGTGCGCCAACATTAAATTTTTAAAAACTTTATTGGCTCTATATAAACTTTTCACCTGTGGCGGGAAAAAACCAGTAACATAACTCATTCCGGTATAAGATTGCGGCTCATTAAAAATTTGCCAATAATTTACATCGCCACCGATTGAATTAACGATTTTTTCAACATATCTCAAAAAGTATTCTATGGTTTTTTTATTCTCCCAACCACCGATGTCATGAATCCATAATGGATTAGTCCAATGCCAAAGCGTGACGAACGGCTCCATGCCGCGCGCGCGCAGAGCCGCGATGACTTTCCGATAATGCTCGATTTC
>CAYIVQ010000031.1:2453-7143 GCA_964366905.1 uncultured Candidatus Saccharibacteria bacterium | reverse complement strand
TTCACTTTTATATTTGCGATTTCTTCTTTATTAAATCCTTTATAATCCGTTATCGCGTCTATCACCTCCAAAATATCGGCGAGTTCTTCCGCGCTTTCCGCCTTCACGAATTCTTCCACTTCTTCCGACAACTTTTCCTTTAATTTCTGCCAATATTCCGATTCATCAGCAATATGCGCTATCGGCACTCCGCCTTTACTTTTGATATATTCCGGAATTTTATCTCTGACTAATTTATTATACTTCATATTTTATCATATGAACTATGTCTTAATATCGAACAATATTTTGACAATCACCCCTGTTAAAACTATACTATAACTATCATGATAAGCAAAGAACGGCTTAATCATTTGGCTTTTATCGGATTGCTAATCGGCGTGCTGGCGCTGATGTTTTTCATTTTGCTTCCGTATTTTAACGTATTTGTCTTAGCGGGAACACTGGCTATCATTTTTTATCCTCTATATCGAAAAATGACGGAAGCCGTGAGAAAAGAATGGCTGGCGGCATTGATAACAGTTGCTTTGGTGATCGCTATTTTTCTCTTGCCGCTTATATTTTTTGGCTTCCAAATACTCAAAGAAGCCGGCCAGCTTTATGCGGATATCACCGGCAACAGCAATAACGCGGGCTTAGTGACAAGAGTGTCTGATTCTCTTCAAAGAAGTTTCAGCGCGATCAATCCGGGGGTCTCCTTTGATTTTAACCAAATGATCAAGCAAACATTAACTTGGATGCTTGGACAAATAGGAAATATTTTCTCAGAAATTACGCAGGTCACATTGGGCTTTCTCTTAAGCATGCTGGCTTTGTATTATCTGCTCAAAGACGGCGATAAATTAATCAAAACGCTTATCTGCATCAGCCCGCTTAAAGACGCGGACGATCAAAAAATATTGAACACATTAAAAACAGCCGTTCAATCAGTTGTTCTTGGATCTTTAGTGATAGCAATCATACAAGGAGTCCTGGCGGGAATCGGATTTTACATATTCGGGGTGCCAAACGGCGCATTTTGGAGCGCGGTGGCAGCTATTGCCGCGCTCATTCCATTTGTCGGCACATCATTGATATTGGCGCCAGCTGTCGCTTATCTTGCCATTGTAGGTAATTTCTCCGGAGCATTTGGCTTGCTTTTATGGAGCGCTACCGCTGTCGGCCTGATAGATAATATTTTAACTCCTAAATTAATAGGGAGAGGCGTTAAGGTGCATCCTATGCTGATATTATTCAGCGTGTTGGGCGGCATGAGCTTTTTCGGACCAATCGGATTCCTCGCCGGCCCGATAGTATTGAGTCTGGCATTCGCGCTCATGGAAATACATCAGCACACAGTCTAAATAGGACTTACGCGCTTGAGCAGATAATGTTCTAAATCCGTAAAGTCTATAAACTTTTACTATGATCCCATGGTATCAACTCACTGCCGAAGAGATTGAAAAAGAACTAAAAACCGATCTCCATACCGGTCTGGAACAAAAAGAAGCGAAAGCTCGACTCATCTCTTCTGGGCCAAATAAAATATATGAGGCCAAAACAGAATCGTTATTGGTTATTTTTTTGCGGCAATTCGGCAGTCCGTTAATTCTCATATTGCTTTCAACAAGCCTGCTTCTCTTCGCTCTGAAAGAGATCATCGACGGGATTTTAATTGTCGCGGTGCTTGTTTTCAACGCCATCGTCGGCACCATTCAAGAAGGCAAATCTCAAAACACTCTTGCCGCTCTGAAAAACTTCGTTCAAACTAACGCTACGGTATTGAGAGGCGGCAAAGAAATTATCGTGCCGGATACTGAAATAATAATCGGAGATGTGGTAATACTGCAGGAAGGGGAAAAAGTACCGGCTGACGCGAGAATAGTGGAAATAAATAATTTATCTGTTGAAGAAGCCGCTCTAACCGGCGAATCAACGCCCGTGCACAAAACAAAAGATATTATCGGCCAGCCAAACTTGCCGGTGCCTGAACAAAAAAATATGGTTTTCAAGGGCACTCATATAGTAAGCGGCAACGGCAAAGCCATAGTCACCGCTGCCGGACTCAATACTGTGGTCGGGAAAATCAGCGAAACTATCAAGCTGATAGACACGGAAATTCCATTAAAAGCCAATATACGCTATTTATCCCATGCCATTATATTGGCAATATCAGTTGTGCTGACAATACTCTTTGTCAGTGGAATGATCGCCGGAAAATCGGCTATAGAAATGTTCAAAGTGGCGATTTCACTGGCAGTTTCCATCATACCGGAAGGCTTGCCGATTGTTATGACGATAGTGCTTGTCGGCGGCGTATGGCGCATGGCAAAGCGCAATGCCTTAGTCAAACGCTTGCAAGCAGTGGAAGCGCTTGGCCAGGCAAAAGTGATTGCTGTCGATAAAACAGGCACTATAACTAAAAATGAAATGGAAGTCGCTGATATTTTTATTGACGGCAAACGATTCATTCTGGACAGTACCGGATACGATCCAAAAGGAGAAATTAAATTAAACGGCCAAACAATTGATCCCGCCAACCATTCGGAATTGGTATTAGCCGGAAAAATTGCCGCTTTTTGCGCGAGCGCGCATATCGCTTTTTCCGAGGAAACCCGGACATTTAAAGTTTCCGGCGATCCGACTGAAGCCGCTCTAATAGTGGCCGCTCAAAAAATCGGAATACACAAGCCGATCATAGAAGAAGAGTCGCCTAAAATTTATGAATTCCCTTTCAGTTTCCAGACAAAATATCATGTCGCTTCTCATAAGGTTGGGGAAAAACAATTTATATCCGTAACCGGAGCGCCGGAAACATTATTTTCGCTATCAAATAAAATACTGAAAAACGGCGGGATTGTTTCTTTCACGCAAACAGACAAAGAAAAAATGGAAGAAACCATGACTGAAATGCTTCAAGACGGCGTTAGAATGGTTGCCTTTGCTTCAGCGGAAATACCGCTTGATCATAAAATATCGGAAGTTGATATCCCTTCCCTCACATTTTTGGGATTCTATGGGATTAAAGACGCGATCAGGCCGGAAGCCAGAGATGCCGTTCAAAAAGCGCGCGAAGCGGGAATAAAAGTGGTGATGATTACCGGCGATCATAAAATAACCGCTAAAGCCATAGCGAAAGAAGTCGGCATTTACAAAGAAGGCGATGAAATTCTTTCCGGCGATGAAATCGAAATGCTTTTTGACGCGGAACTTTCCCGAAAACTTTCAAAAACGACGGTGTTCGCTCGCGTCACTCCGGAGCATAAGTTGAGAATTATACAAGCGTATAAAAAACGAGGGGAAATTGTGGCAATGACCGGCGATGGCATCAATGACGCTCCTTCTCTTGTCGCGGCTGATTTGGGCGTGGCCATGGGGAAAATCGGCACCGAAGTCACGAAAGAAGCGGCGGACATCATCTTGCTGGATGATAATTTCGGCAATATAGTAAGCGCGATAGAAGAAGGCAGAAGCATTTATAAAACCATAAAAAAAGTCATCCTTTATCTCTTCTCAACAAGCGCCGGCGAAGTACTGGTGATATCAATCACTATATTTACCGGCTACCCCTTGCCTCTGTTTGCCGGACAGATTATCTGGCTTAATTTCGTCACAGACGGATTTTTAGATGTCGCTTTGGCTATGGAGCCGAAAGAAAGCGGTCTTCTGTTAAAAACATTTGAGCATCCGAAAAAATATTTGGTTGATAAGCTTATGCTCCAAAGAATGATAGTGATGGCATTACCGATGTCTATCGGCAGCTTTTTTTTGTTCAGATCATATATTGATGACCTGCCAAAAGCAATGACTGTCGCGCTAACTTGTCTCGCGGCATTTCAATGGTTCAACGCGTGGAACTGCAAATCAGAAGATAAATCAATATTTAAAACGCATCCTTTTTCCAACATCTATCTGGTGCTCGCGACGCTTACAGTCATATCCTTGCAAATTTTGGCGATATACACGCCATTTATGCGGGACATACTGAAAACTGTTCCTCTTGGATGGAAAGACTGGGTTATCATCATTATTGTCGCTCTCTCTATTATCATAGCGGAAGAAATAAGAAAATTTTTATATCGAATCAGAAATAAAGAATTAGAAGTAATGAATAATAAAAATCACCGAATGGAAGATTCTCCGATCCTTAATTCATAATTCAATTTATGTTTGACATCGTCTCTATAATTCAAGCCGCCGGTTACTTGGGGTTGTTCGCGATCATATTCGCGGAATCCGGATTGTTTTTCGGCTTCTTCCTGCCGGGCGACAGCCTGCTTTTCACCGCCGGCTTGCTCGCTTCGCAAGGTCTTTTGAAAATTTATTTTTTAATGCCTCTGCTTTTTGCCGCCGCCGTTCTGGGAGACAGCACCGGTTATTGGCTTGGGAGGAAATTGGGACCGATGATTTTCAAAAAAGAAGATTCTTTTTTCTTTCATAAAAAACATATCGAACGAACAAAAGTTTTTTACGCCAGATACGGCACGAAAACGATAATTATCGCCAGATTTGTGCCGATAGTGAGAACTTTCGCTCCGATACTTGCCGGTGTCGGTCAGATGGAATACAGAACTTTCATAACCTACAATATTTTGGGCGGCGCGTTTTGGGCGATAGGTGTATCAGGGCTTGGTTTTTTCCTGGGAAATGTATTGCCCGGGACAGAAAAATATCTCCACTTTATAATCGCCTTGATTATCTTTGTCTCTTT
>CAYIVQ010000031.1:0-2353 GCA_964366905.1 uncultured Candidatus Saccharibacteria bacterium | reverse complement strand
TTTAAAATATCAAAAAACTTTTTTCTCCGCGCCTCCGCCGAAGCGTGAAAAATTGATTCTTTAGAGCTGTGATATTTAATTAAATTAACATGAAAAAGTTTATTTTGCTTCATCAACGCGGCTAACGCTTTAGCGTGGCTGTCGCTATCGTTTACTCCGGCTATCAAAATATATTCAAACATGACTTTGCGTTTTGATTTTTTAACATAATCCACGACAGCAGGCATCAACTTGCTTAAAGGATATGCTCTGCTGACCGGCATAATTTTTGCGCGTGTTTCGTCATCCGGCGCGTGAAGCGAGATTGCCAAGTTAACTTGTATATTTTCTCCGGCAAATCTTTGGATGCCCGGCATAATGCCGCAAGTGGAAATGGCGATGTGCCTGGCGCCAAGATTAAAACAATCTTTATCGTTCAATATCCTGACCGACTCCATCACATTGTCATAATTGTTAAACGGCTCGCCCATGCCCATATAAACGATATTAGTCACCTTTTCTTTTTCTTTATTCAGCAAACGAGCGAAATATAAAACTTGATCAACAATCTCCCCCGCTTCCAAGTTTCTCGCAAACCCCATTTTGCCGGTGGCGCAAAAAGCGCACTGCATGGCGCAACCGACCTGCGAAGACACGCAAACCGTCATTCTATTCCTATCATGCTTCATCAGCACCGCTTCAATTAAAAAACCATCGCTCGTCTTAAACAACGCTTTTACAGTATCTCTCTCCGCCGATTCTTTCTGCTCAATAAGCGCAATGTCAGAAATGCGAATTTTTTCTTTCAACAACCCTCTCAACTTCTCCGGCAAATCCCTCGCTTCCGACCAATCAGAAACCAGCCGCGCGAATACCTGCTTTTTCGCCTGTTTCAAACGAAAAGCGGAATAATCGTTTTTTATAATTATTTCCTCCAGTCTTTTAAGATTCATAGTTCTTTATTCTTTAATCAACGGCACAAAAACAAATCCGGGGTATTCGTGCTTTTCAAATTCAGTCTCTGATTTTTTGATATAGAGCCAGATACTGGATTGAATTGGCGCGACGATACGGCCACCGATTTTTAATTGCTCTAACCACGCTGGCGGCATCGCTTCTCCAGACGCAGCGGCGATTATTTTATCAAATGGCGCTTGCTCCGACAAACCTTTTGTGGCGTCAGCGCAAAAATAAGAGATATTTTTAAAATTATATTTTTGCAAATTATTTTTCCCGAGCTCGTAAAGCTCCGCAATTCTTTCAATCGCGAAAACGCTTCCATTTTCGCCAACGATATGCGCTAAAATCGCCGTCTGCCAGCCAGATCCAAATCCGACATCCATCACTTTATCGCCCGCTTGCGGCTGAAGCAGTTCCAGCATAAAAGCAACGGTCGCCGGCTGGGAGATAGTTTGTCCATATCCGATTGGCAATGGATAGTCGCCGTATGCTTCGTTTTTGTATTCTTTCGGCGCGAAATCCACCCTATCAACTGCTAAAAACGCCTCTATTATTTGAGGCGTTTTTAAATAACCGTCTCGTATTAATTTTGCAGTTAACGCTTTCATATCAAATAATCTCTCTGACTGAATGTTTTATTATGGTATCGTAATCGGAAAAAATAAATTCTCCTTCAAATTTCTTGCCGTCCAAAAATAAATGGAGCCAGTATTTGTCATCCGGCCACATATTGGCAAAAGGAATTTCATCGCGCGAAAACCATTTTGGCAGCATTTCTTCGGTTTCTTGCAACTCTCCAACATGGTCAAGCACGGAAAACACATGAACCGCCATAATAGATTGATCGTTGTTGTAAACAAAAGTCAGTAGTCCTTTCTTTGATGTATCTTTCGGCATTAATCCGGTTTCTTCGTGAAATTCTCTTTTAGCCGCATCTTCAATACTTTCTCCTTCTTGCAGTTTCCCGCCAAAGCCATTCCACCTACCGGCTCCAAACCCGCGTTTTTTCATGCCTAAAAGCACTTTAGAATTGTCATGCGCGAAACAAAGCGTTAATGTTTTTTTCTTAAATTCGCTTGACATATTAAAAAATTTATTCTATCTTATTATGACTTCATGAAAGCGATAAAAGCACTTTAACAAAAATAATAGCATTATTATTTTAATAATAAAAGGAGGTGATGAAATTGAAAAAGGCAATATTCATGTTGATCGGGTCATCAGGAAGCGGGAAAAGCGTTCTGATAATAGATGCGATAAGAAAGCTTAATGAAAATCTAGCTATAGTGAAGTCGACAACAACTAGAGAAAAAAGAAGTGTTGAAGATGATTTGTTTTATGATTTTGTCGACATAGGCAGTTTTTTACGCAAGGAACGGGAAGGCGAATTTATTGAAATAATAAGATATGCCGG
>CAYIVQ010000030.1:0-10369 GCA_964366905.1 uncultured Candidatus Saccharibacteria bacterium | reverse complement strand
AGTCCAGAGTTTCCACGCGCTCCGCGCGTGTGAAATAGGTTCGCGCAAAGTGTATGATTAGAGCACAAGTAGAGACAAAGTCAGTTGAAGAATTTTTTTGATGGACTTCGCACAGCGAAGTCCATTGATTTTGAGCCACGCCGCGCGCTTCGCGCGATTTTAGTGTGAGATTGGAAAAAGACGAAACCAAAGATTTTTTTGGAGGGGAGGTCGTGAAGACGAAGACATAACGCTTGCCCCGCCCTTCCCGTGCGCGCGTTAAAAACTTTTGCCGTCTTGAAAGACCGGCAAACTCCCTTTAAATAAACTCATAGTTATCGTTAGCCAAGAACATCAACAATTTTATCGGTGGTCAAAATCCCAGTATCAAGAAAGAGGTCTTCAAGTTGCGAATGGTTAATGTCGGCATTTGATAATTTGCGTCCTACAATGTAAAGCAAATCCTTTGCCCGCAGTAAGACAACGGGAACACGCGTAGCTCTGTAAATATCTTTAAGCGAGCTATCAAGAGATGGGCTATTCGTAAACTCCGAAGAAATAATCAAGAACGAAACTCTATCAACTCGTTGTCTTTGCAATTCTCGTTGCTTATTTTTTATATATTCAACGATTTCTCTATCACCCGTGCCAATGGAGTAGTCCTTTTCTCTCGCCTTGGCATCGTAAATAATTGCATAGTAGCCAGAATGTCCGTCAGTGGAAATCGCAACGCCGTCTGGCTCTCTACCCCTGCCTTGACCTAATTCGGTAACGTTATAGCCCAAAATCGTAAACACATAACGGAGCATCGTTTCAAATGCTTTTTCTGGTCTGATATTCCTTTTCTTTGACCATTCGGTTTCTTCGTTCAACGCAAGTTTTTCAAGGTCAGCGATAATCGGGGGTATCCAGCTTTCTTCGTCGCCCTTTATTGCCTTTACCTTGCTTAATACGCGCGTATCCTTCTTCGATTCCGTTTCAATCCCTGCGTTCTGTTTTTTGAATTGATGCCAGAGGACGTGCTCAACATACCACGTGTAGTTTCGCTCTTTTACGCCTTTTTTATCCTCAAAAAATGCGCGGATGGCATAGCAAATCTCGGCAAAGTATTTATATTCAATCCCTGCGGTTTCTTGGCTTGTAAAATCAAAACCGAGATTCTCAAGAACGTTCTTTGCGGAGCCATAAAATACTGGGTAGAGTTCTGGGTTTTGAAGTTCCCAGAAATAAGAAAGCATAAACGACTGGTTAACTCTTGGGATACTTTTTGGGTTATCGGTCTTTGTTTTTAATTCCGTAAGATACTCGGCAAGCGCATCAATTTTTGAGGCCGCTTCATCAAGCGTTTTCGGTAATTCCAGCGCACCTTTCAAGTGCTTCTCTTGAGCGCCATCTTCAATGTTATTTACATACTGATTTAACTGCATTTGACCGCTAAACCCCTTAAAGCCCCAGTAAGGATGAGTTCGGCTCATCGCCTCACTCTTTTCCTTAAAATCAACGAGCGATAAGCTACCAGCCAAAAATTCAGCAACCACTTTCTTTAGCTCAAGGATTGCAACTGCTCTTTTATCATCAAAAGCGTCGTAGGGCATTTTGACGTTGTTATCTTCAACAAGTGAAGTTTTACGAAAATCATCTAAATATGTTCCCAGTTCTTTTTCTTGTTCTTGTGTAAATTGCATAAATTTATTTTTTGTTTAAATTACTACGACTCTTCTAAATAGTTAACGTCCCCTCATTTTGTTTCAGCCAGTTCCTTGCTTTCTCGTAATTTGAATACATTACTTTCACGCTGTTCCAAAAGGGCTTTGAATGATTCTTGTGCTCAAGGTGGGCAAGCTCGTGAATAATTACGTAATCTATAACAGATGTCGGAGCCATTATCAACCGCCAGCTAAAGTTTAAATTACCAGACGTTCCGCAAGACCCCCAGCGTTTTTCAGCCGTAGTGATTTTTATTGATTTAAAAGGAAGTCCGAAACGTTGAGCACACCATTCTACTCGTTCAGTAATCTTTCTTTTCGCTTCCGCTTTATACCAGTTGATGATTAAATTGCGTGCGCGATTTTTGTCTTTGGTGTTCAAAATAAAGCCGTTCTTAAACACTATGGGTTTTGCGGCATTTTTATCAATCCGCATTTTGTGGGTCTTGCCTAAATACAAGAAACTTTCTCCCTCTATAAACTCTCTCGGCAATGCACGCGGACGGCTCATAACGCGGGCTACCGTTCTTTGTATCCACCCCATTTTTTTGCTCAAAAGCCGTTCAATGTAACTCAACGAAGTATTGTGCGGTGCGCGGACAATTAACGTAGCGTCTGCCGTAACTCCCAACGCTATGGTTTTCCGTTTGGAACGTATTAACTTGTAGAATTTAGGAATTCCCATAGAGATGATAAGCGAGTTCCGCTATCTTTTGGCTTAATAATATGCGCTTGTTGAACATAGTTTCGTTCGTCTTGAACGCGGTCAAAAGGTGTGAGGATATAAAACCTTTTAATCTGCGTTGTGCAGAGATGTTGTTCCAGAAATCAACGAGTGCCGTATCGGTCTTAATCCTTTCCAAAATATCCTTCGTGGTCTGCACTAGAACGTCTTTTTGCTCTTGGTTTAGTTCGGACAAGTCCGTTACGCCGTAAACCTCTCTTTTGAGCAAGCCGAGAAAAGGAAGCTCCCTCTTACGGTCTAATCCATAGTTTTCTTCACCCTCGCGTCCTTGCCGCATCTCTATACGGAGCATTTCTAATTCTTTGGCAAGCATTTCCCAGTTCTCGTGATATTGCTGGAGCATCTTTTCAAGTTTTTCGCTGAACCGAGCATATAATTCAGGGTCTTCGTCTTCGTGCTTCTCTATATAATCGGCAATAGCGTGTTTTAATTCTTCAGCTTTTGCTTTGGGAGTTATCTTTTTTATTTTTATCTCAAACTTTTCGTCAAAAATCGGGGTAGGCGGAATTTTCGGGTCAACACCCATTGATACTAAAAACTCATCAATGATGTCCCTCACTTTTTTGCTTACGTCGCGGAGATTTAATTTTTCATCGCGGTAGCGGTTGCGAGCTACTTGAGCGATGAAGCTAAACTGCTTTAAGTTCTTTGCGAACTTCAGGGCTTCTGGTTTCGGGAGAGCTTTGTCCATCGCGTTTGAGAACTTTCGGAAAAGAGCCAAAAAGTCATTGCGAACTTCGTCATCTGCAAGCAGGTCAACGCAAACATCAATATCGTCTGCGTTTTGAATGTCATATTTCTTGAAGAAATCTAAAATTGCCGATTGAGCAAATTGCAGTTCGTCCATATCACGACTTTCATCTTTCACGACTTGCAAGGTTTCTTCTATGTCTTCGTCCCTGAAATTGGAGAGGGCTTTTCGGAGGTGATTTGCTATGCCGACATAGTCCACGATAAATCCAGCTTCTTTGTTTTTGTCCACGCGGTTTACGCGAGCAATGGCTTGTAAAAGGTTGTGTTCGCGGATAATGTCATCCATATACATAACTTGCTCAATAGGCGCATCAAAACCCGTAAGAAGCATACTTTGAACGACAATAATGCCGACATCACCACTAATGCCATCATCATTTTCTTTGCCGAACGGTAAAAGGAAGCTGGAAATGATTTTTTGGTGGGTTAGTTCGTTCGTGTAGGGACGCATTGATGGGTCATCATTATTTGAGCCAGAAATAATTACTTCCGTTTTCATTCTTGCCAACTGCTCCCTATCAATTTTAATTTCGGTGTTTTTCTGGAGTTCAGATATGAAAGCGTCAATCCAATCCTTATTGGCAAGTAATTCGTCAAAAGCACGTTTATATTTAATAGCGGCAAGACGGGAAACTGCCACAACTTGGGCTTTAAAATTATTGGGGAAGATATGGCTTAAATAATGTTTAAGCATATCCTCGGCTTTTGCCTTTATCGTTTCCTCTGCTTCAAGGTATCCTTTCCACGTGTAGCGTCCTTGAATGAGGGCTTGGGTTTCTTCGTCAGCTTGGGCAAATACGTCTTCAAAGCGCCTATTCATCGCTTCCTTGTCTTTGATAGCCGCATTGTGGGTTCTACCTTCGTAAATGATTTCAACGGTTACGCCATCTTCAACCGCTTGCCTTATTGTGTATTTATCAATGTAGTCCCCGAAGGTTTCTTCAACCCTATCTATTGGCGTTCCAGTAAATGCAATTTTTACGGAATTGGGGAGTGATTTGTGCAAGTTGGCTCCGAGCAATTTAAACTGGCTTCTGTGTGCTTCATCTATGAGAACGAGTATCTTGTCGCTTTCGTTAAGAAGCGGAAACTCCTGCAATAAATCGCGCTCTTGGAATTTATGTATCATTCCCATTATTAAATCTGGGGTATTGGTGGAGAGTAGCCGTTTTAGTTCAGATATGTTTTGCGCCACGTTTAGTGTGTATCCCACACTCCTTGCTGTATTACGGAGTTGGATTTCAAGGTCGGTGCGGTCTGTGATGAAGATTGTTTTAAATGCGGTCAATGCGGCTTCGTGATACATTTTTCTCACCGTCATCATCATTGTTAAAGATTTACCAGAACCTTGCGTATGCCAGACGATGCCTCCTTTTTGGCTTGGGCTTACACCCGAAAGCAATCTCTTGATAATTTTATTGACGGTTCTGAATTGCTGGTATCGGGGAGTTATTTTTATCAGCTTGCCCTTGTTGTCTTCTTGAAAAACTATAAATGACTGGATAATATCCAGCAGATTTTTCTTTTCACAAACACCTTGCACAAAAATATGCTGGCTCGTAACGGCTTCGCTCCCTTCGGTTTTGATGTCATTCAAACTAAAAGGAAATGGGTCTTTCCACTCAATAAAATGTTCAAACTCTCCTGTGATTGATGTATAGCGGCAGAGTTGCTTGCTGGTCGCTACAACAAGCTGGTTATACCAAAAGAGTTTTTGGTTGCCCTCCGGTTCTTCACTGCGGCGGTTCTGATAGCGCATCAACTGTTCAATCGCTTCGCCCATTGGGTCGGGAAGATATGCCGATTTACATTCAATAACTACTACTGGCAAGCCGTTGATAAAAAGAACAATGTCGGGAATGATGTGCTTTTCGGTTGAGGGAATAACTACCTTGAATTGTGAAATAGCCAGAAACTCGTTTTGGTCTGGGTTTTTAAAATCAATGTAGCGGACAGCTTCGGGTCTCCCTGTTTTTCTATTTTCTGCAACGGTATTTTCAAGGAGTTTCTCAAAAATATATCGGTTGTGTTCCGTAAGCCCGCCCGTGATGGTCGGAGTGGTTATCTGTCTGACGATAGGCGGTAACTGGTCTTCTTCAAGCCACGGATTGATGCGGAGCAGGGCTTCGGAAAGTTTCTTCTCAATTATCACTTCGGCAAAGCTCTCGCGGAACGTAACGCTGGGGTCGCCCTTGCCCTCCTCGCCAGCGCGAAGGATTGACCACTTCAAACCCTCCAACTGACGAAGTAGCGGTTCTTCAACATATTCCTTTTCGTTTAAAATGATTTTCTTTTTATCCATACTATTTAACTAAATGATTTACGCGAACAATGCCAGTAAGCAAATCTTCCATAAGACCAGCTTTTATTGACATCAATTTATCTCGGTTGGTTTCTTCGTTATCTATATTTTCGTCAATTCTGGTTAGAATTTCGGATATTATTTTCTGCTCATCTTTAGTAGGATAAATAATTTGATATGGATTCAATACTCCGAGATTTATATTTTTTTGAGCACTTTCAGTTGCGATGGAATTAAGGTCTGGTTTTCTTGTGCAGAGGTAATAATACAAAAAATCTCTATCAATCAAGTTAGAAGCTCTGATGCCGACCAAGCTATCAGGAAATGCTACGTCAAAACTTGCAATCGCAATATCTCCTATATTCGCGGCAATAGTTATAATGATTGTTCCTTTGGGGAATAACCTGCTTACCCTTAATCCTTTTTCATTTAAGGTCTGCGAAAAACTATTTAAATTTCTATTTGCATTTGCTACATCTCCAGTTTGAACGAAAGGAATTGAGCCGCCGTAAAATCTTGGTTCGTTTCTTGGGCGGTGTTGGAATTTGCCTCGTTGCACGTTCGCAATCTTTCCCAACTCAACGATATCCCATTCGGCAGGTATTCTTCCAAGTGGCGAGTTTTTAAATTTATGTGTTTTCTCGCTTCGGATTTTTCCTTTATCATCTATGCCGTAACGGAAAAGGTCTTGCATCACTCCTGTTTTCATTCGCTTGTATTTTTCAATCAGCGCATCAGTTTTCTCAATCGCGCCATCAATCGTTGAGAGAATTTCGGTGATTTTTTTCTGTTCGTTAGGCGAACTTGGAATAAGTGTAAAAAGGTGAGGAATTGCGCTACTGGCGTGCTTAATAGTAGAACCTGAAGCATAAATATCTATAATCCTCTGGATGTCATTGGATTGTAGAATGTAGTAAAGCAATCTGTTGGAATTTACTCCATTCTTAAATGACACCTTTCTAACGCCGGTTGAATAAATGCCAGTTAATCCCATTCTTACTGCTCCAATCGTTCCGTCCAATGTAAGAGCTATATCATTTTCTTTTAATTTCTTTGCCGTTCGTATATCAACATATACAGGGTCATTTCTGCTTTCAGTAACATCTACAACTCTCAAAAATCGTTCACCAATGCCATCGGAGTTATATGCGTCTGCGCCCGGCTCAATGCCGCGTTCAAAATTGCAAGCAACGCCAAGATTTACCTTTTCCCAACCTTCTGGAATTGTTTTCAGTGTTGTCGGCATATTATTATTTGGAATATCCTAATCCGTTAAGAAATTTAGCAAGCTGTTTTGCGCTTTTTTCTCGCTCTGTTCCGATTGTTTCAAGCGAAATCTGATATTTGTCCCAGATTTTTTCAAGTGCGGAAACAATCTGTTTTTCCTCCGCGCCAAGATAGCGTTCAAGTTGCAAATTGACGCCATCATAAAACTTTTTCAAGATAAGCTCTCTTGCCTCTGCTTCTGTGAACGTTTTTCTTCTTCCCTCAATTTTTGCTTCAAGCTCCGCCAACTTTATCTTCAAAACCTTTTTCGTTTCTTTAAGTTTTTTCTCTTTCGTTAAAATATCTTCCAAAATCTTGCTCATTTTTTCCGCTTCTTTTTTTGCGCCATCTTTTCTTATTTCCTCAAGATTTTCAATTTGAGTTTTTAAAAAATCTTTCATTGATTTAACCGTCTTTTCTTCTTCATCTCCGTTGGTGTCAATATCGTCAATTAAAGCCGAGAGTGCTTCTTGAACGTTCGCAATGCTGATTTCAATACTATCAATTTCAATAAGCTCTTTTTCAAAAAAAGCTCGCTTGATATATTCGTCGGGAATAAGAGACGGACTCCAGCCAACCGTAACGACTGCCTTAAGGTCGTATCTGACACCCTCCCACCAATTAACAAAAACCGCCGCCTTTTGAAAATCATCAAGCGTTTCAATATCGCTCAAGGCACTTTTAAGAGTATCAATTTCTTTTCTGCGAAACTCCGCAACGTGATTATTTTTTGGTAGCTTTTCTACTTTCTTTCGGGCATCGTCCCACCAATTCGCCAATGCCTTACTTGCTTGCCGCTGTATCGTAAGCACGCCCTCGTGAGTTTTCACCAGTTCCTTTATATCCGATTTATCTTCAACGTCACTTTTGAACTCCGCGTAATCCGCATTTATTTCATCAAAAAAATCACTCGCTTTTGTCTTATACTTTCTGAACAACTCCGCATACGTGGCAATTTCTCTTTTGGGTATACCGCCTTGAATATGGGCTTTCACATCTTCAATTTCTGGGTCTGGAGAATTATCAACGTATCTTCGTATGTTCAGGTTAAATTCATTTTTTTCTATCTCGGAAACGTCAACCAAACGAGAATATTTCGGGACGGTTAACTTATTTTCAAAGACATAATCAATTTTCTCCATATCTTCGGGTCGTAAATAGTTTTGGTTGCGTCCTTCGCCGTATTCAGCATCCGCATTGATGAAAAGAATCTTGTCCTTAAGTTCTCTCTTCTTCTTTTTGTTTATTACAAGAACGCATGCAGGAATACCGGTGCCGTAAAAAAGATGTTGCGGAAGCCCGATTATGGCTTCAACAATATCATCGCTGACAATCCCTTCGCGTATCGCTTTTTCAACACCGCCCCTGAACAGAACTCCGTGCGGCATTATTGTCGCCATCAACCCAGTGTCCTTTAAGGAGGCAATCATATGCTGGACAAACATCAAGTCCGCTTTCTTTCCTGTTTCTGGAGCAAACCCATAGCGGAAGCGTTGCGGATATTCCATCGTCGCCCTCGTGTAATTTTGAGAAAACGGAGGGTTGGCTATCACGCGGTCAAATTTTTTAATATATCCCTTCTCGGTAAATTGCGGCGACTGCAAAGTGTCATCATACTCAATCCGTGCATCGTTGATGTTGTGTAAAAACATATTCATCTTGCAGATTGCCCAAACTGTGCCGTTATTGTCTTGTCCGTAAAGAGCGATGTTGCGCGTATCTTGTCCCGTTTCATCAAGATACTGCTTTGATTGAATGAGCATACCGCCAGAACCGCACGTGGGGTCATAAATATACATTCCCGATTGCGGTTTCAAAAGACGGACAAGGAGGCGGACAACGTGCGCTGGAGTATAAAATTCACCGCCCTTCTTTCCTGCACTATCGGCAAAATCTTTTATGAGATATTCATACGCCGCACCGAGCAAGTCGGGAAATTCAAAATCTTCGTTTGTCAGGCGATATTTATTGAAATGATGTATCAGTTCTACGAGTTGAGGGTCTTTAACTTTTCGTCTTGTGCCTATCTGGGCTAAAAAATCAATGTGTTTTAAAACGCCATCAAGTTCTTCGTTGGCTTCTTCAAGGGCAACCAGAGCTTTGTTGAGTTCATTACCAACGTCATCGTGGAGAAGGAGAATTTTATTCCACCGCGCTCGTTCTGGAACAAAAAACGAAGCGCCATATTGTGTCTGGTCGTTAAGAAGCGTCTTTATTTTCTTTTCCGAAAATCCCTGCTTTTCCCAGCGTCGTTTAATAGCTTCCTGCTCAACATCAAACTGGTCGGATACACGCTTTAAAAAGAGCATTCCAAAGATATACTCTTTAAACTCCGATGCATCCATTTTTCCGCGAAGAATATCGGCGGCGGCGAGGAGATGTTGTTCTAATTGAGATAGTGTAATTTTCATTGTAATTTTTTCCTGACTATTTCATTAAATCATCAATCCCAACCTTGAGGGCGTCGGCGATTTTCTTTAATGTTTCAACGCGAGGATTAGAAGTCGCCCCCGATTCAATCTTGATAATCGTGTTGTAGGTAACATCGGACAACTTGGAAAGCCTGTCTTGGGAAACACCAAGTTTAGCTCGGTATTTCTTAATATTTTCGGAAATGGTTGACCTCTTGGGCATATAGTAGTTATTTACTATGCTTTGTGGTAGTATTACAATATAAGCACGCTACCATTTACATAACCATTATAGCACCTTTTTCGCAAACGAATAAAAACTATGACAACCAATTATTTCCTCTACGCCCGCAAATCAACCGATGTTGAGGACAAACAAGTCCGGTCTATTGACGACCAACTTGCCGTCTTGCGGGCGTTGGCGAAAGAGCAGGGCTTAACTATTTCTCAAGAATTCGTGGAAAAGCAATCGGCAAAAATGCCCGGACGCCCAATCTTCAACGAGATGATGGAGCGAATACAGAAAGGCGAAGCGCAGGGCATTGTTTGTTGGAAACTTGACCGCTTGGCTCGCAATCCGGTGGATGGCGGGCAGATAAGCTGGCTCTTACAGCGTGGCGGCATTTCGCATATCCAAACTCACGACCGAAGCTACAAGCCGACGGACAATATTTTAATGATGTCCGTTGAGTTCGGAATGGCTAACCAATACATTCTTGATTTGAGCGCAAACACTAAACGCGGACTTCACGAAAAAGCGCGGCGCGGCGAGTTCCCGAGTGTTGCTCCTATTGGTTACCTCAATAATCCCCGAACCAAGAGAATTGAAGTTGATAGAAAGAAAGCTCCGATTATACGGGCGGCGTATGAGCTATACGCCGAGAATAAATCTCGTTTGGAGGATATATCTATGTTCCTACACGAACGGGGCATACGAACCAAAAAGATTAAGCGTTGGAATAGTAGCGGCGAAAAGCCAATTAAAAAAGATACGATAAAAGAAATTCTGACGAATACCTTTTATTACGGCGACTACCAATACGGAGGGGAAATATATCACGGCATACATACGCCGATTGTTTCCAAACAATTATTTGACCGAGTGCAAGAAGTCATAAAATTGCGTGGCCGGACGATGAGGAAAGACAAGCCCGACCCGCAAGCCCTATGTGGGCTTCTAAAATGCGGCGAGTGCGGTTGCGGTATT
>CAYIVQ010000029.1:0-10665 GCA_964366905.1 uncultured Candidatus Saccharibacteria bacterium | reverse complement strand
GGAGTGATAACGATCAACGCGGCGGCGTCTGTTTTAACCGTAGGCACATCAGGAAGCCAAACGACCTCGATTGATTCCGGTTCTTCAAACACATATCTTGGCGGCGCGTTTACTTTTTCCATAAATACCGGCTCGGCAAGCGTTACCAATATCAAGGTTTCAAACAACGGCACCGCCGGCAATCTTTCCGACATTCGCCTGTATTACGACACCGATGGTACTTACTCAGGCGGGGAATCGTGCTTTAACACGGTTTGTACGGACGGCGGCGGCGGAACGCTCGGCACGGGAATCGCCGGCTCTTTGGCGATGACATCGGGCAATACTTATTACATATATGTAGTTGCCGACATCGCCAACACTGTCGCCGGCGGGTTGACCGCTGATCTGCAAATCACCAATCCATCTACCGACATAACCACGGACGCGACAAACACCGACACTGTCGCCAAAAACATCACCGGCTCCACCACCCTCCGTCCCAATGTTACGGATGTGACCGATTCGGTGCTGGCAGACGGCGGCAGGAACGGAGAAACATTCACCATCACCGGGGCGGGGTTTGGCACGTTGTGCGCTTCGGTATCGGTACAGGTGGAAGGCACCGCTCTCACCTGCAACAGCGCGAACAACACCACCATCTCGGCAACGATCCCGTCCACGCAGACGACGACCTATGGCGGCGCGGGCGCAAGCGGTCTGTTAGTGACGGTGGGCGGCACGGCGGACGATGCGCGCCAGACCTATTATATTTATCCGAGCGTAAACTTGGTCAGCACGCCGCTGGTGGCAAACGCCGCACGGGAAGGGGAGAACATCACGCTCACCAACTCCACCGCCAATGCATCGCGGTTCGGGGCAACGCAAGGAACGGTGACATTCTCGGGAGGGTTCGGTTCGGTTGCCGCCTCTATTGTGTCGTGGGGAGATACATCCATTCAGGTAACGGTGCCGGTGGCTATCGGAGACAACATATATCTGGGGGATATCACCGTGACGCGGAACGCCGATTCAAAGACAGACCTTGCATACGATTCCAACGGATTCAGAGTACTGCCGAATATCGTTTCAACAACGCCTGTTAATCTTAAAGGCGGTCAAGGAGACACCATCGCTATCGCTGGAGACCACTTGTGTCAAAGCGGGTCTTGCCCTTCGGCGTTTTCCGCGGCAAACAGCGCGAACTTCAACGGCGGTTCGGTAACATCGGGCGCTTCCGTATGGACGCACACTTCCATTCCTTCAGTCGTTATTCCCGGCACAGCGGCAGACGGCAATCTCAACATCACTTCAGACACTTCATATACATCTAACAATCTGACCTATAACATAAAATTCGCGCCCGCGATGCCCACCGGCAGTTCAGGCGGAGGTAGCAACAACCCGGCGCTTTCCGGCACAGCGTTTTCTGATGGCACCGATGCCGATGGACATCAAAAAACGCAATGGCAAATCGCGCACAACACGGATGGCGACTGGACAACGCCAGAATGGACACGGACATCCGGCGCGGCGGAAGTTGGCACGACCGTGAACACGACCAACGGCACATTCGCCAACAGCGACAACGGCCAAACGGAGCTTGATTGCGGCACGACATACAAAGGACGCGCGCGCTATATGGACAACGGCAACGGCGGCGCGGACGCGTACGCGTGGGAATGGTCTTCGTGGTCCGCCAACTACACATTTTCAACCGCCGCTTGCAATGCCGCGCCCACCATTTCCATTTCCCAGCCGCCGACCGGCAATGTCAATGTCAATCAAGGCGATTCATATAACATCACCTACACATTAAACGATTCCGATAATATCGTAACCGCTAATTTTTATTATGATCTCACCAGTTCCGGGCTTGACGGCACGGCCATCACCGGATGCCAGAGTCAAGCGGAGGGAACAAATGTAACTTGCGCTTGGAATACCGCCGGCTATCCATTGGGAACATATTATGTTTACGCCACAACCACCGACGGCATTAACCCGGAGCAAAATACTTACTCCGCCGGCACGATCACAATAACGGCGCCACCGCAGGTGACCGCCGACGCGGCGGGAACGCAAACGACTAATATAGACTCGGGCGCGACGGGCCAATATGTCGGCGCGGTGTTCCGCTTCCAGCAGTCAACAAGCAGCGCCGACACGATCACTGCGCTGACGATTTCCGAAACGGGAACGGCAAGCGCCAGCACAACCTTAAACACTAACGCCGGCGTGAGATATGAAACCGGCGTGGCGGGATGCGCCTATAACGGCACGGAAACGCTGATCAGCGGCACTTTCAATGTGTCCGATCAGATGGCGCTTTCGGCGATCAGCATACCGGTTACGCTGTCGCCGAACTTTACCTGCGTATATTTGGTTTTTGATGTTGGCACGGGAGCCGCGGGCGGCCAAACCATAGAAGCGCAGATCACCTCTTCCGCCGATTTCACGCTTTCAGGCGGTACGGCTAAAGCGGGAACCTACCCGGTCGCGCTTTCTGGCTCCACCACCCTCCGTCCCAACGTCACCGATGTGACGGATTCCGCGCTGGCCGACGGCGGGAGGAACGGGGAAACATTCACCATCACCGGGGCGGGGTTTGGCACGGCGTGCGGTTCTGTTTCCGTGCAAGTGGAAGGCACCGCATTGGCCTGCAACAGCGCGAATAATACCACCATATCGGCAACCATTCCCTCCACGCAGATAACGACTTACGGCGGCGCGGGGGCAAGCGGCCTTCTGGTGACGGTCGGGGGAACGGCCGATGACGCGCGCCAGACATATTATATATATCCCAATGTCAATTTGGTCAGCACGCCGCTGGTGGCAAACGCCGCACGAGAAGTGGAGAATATCACGCTTACTAATTCCACCGCCAATGCATCGCGGTTCGGGGCAACGCAAGGGACGGTGGCGTTTTCGGGAGGGTTCGGTTCGGTTGCCGCCACCATCGTATCATGGGGAGACACCTCTATTGAAGTGACCGTGCCTTCGGGCATCGGAGACAATGTGTATTTGGGAGATATCACCGTAACCCGAGCCGCCGATACCGGGTCAAAGGTGGACTTGGCATACGATTCAAACGGGTTTAGAGTGTTGCCGAAGATTACCGGGTTCACGCCGGGAAACGGCGAAGCGGGGGCGGCGGCGCAAGTTGACGGCAACCACTTCTGCCAGAACGGCGGAGCGTGCCCTTCTTCTTTTGACTCTAATAATAAAGTAACATTCGCCAGCGCGGTGGACGCGACTGTATTCACGAGTTGGACGGCTACTGCAATGAACACGCAAGTGCCCGCGGGCGCGGTAACCGGCAATGTCACGCTCAAATCAAACGGATACGATTCAAACAGCTCTAATTTTAATGTTGACATCCCGACGCCAACCACACCGACCACGCTCAAACAATCGCGCAATGTCGGTTTTACAAATTTAATTGCCACTGGCGGTATCGCCTCAAGCACCCCCATATATTTTTCCGGAAACGCCTCCTCCACCGTCTCGGGTGGCACGATGTATTTGCAAGCGGAAATGCGCCCGACCACCGGCGGCAGTTCCACATTTTCTTCGCCGTCCGCCTGTTCCACCGCCGCGTGCGCTGGACTCGGCTACTGTTTTGAGGGACCTGGCTTCGCGTATAGCGGCGGCACCATCACCGCTACTTCATCAACCAGCACCGCCGACGAACTCTGGCACTGGCAAACTCGCGCGCGATACAACAAATCGGGAACGGATTATTGCAGCGCGTGGCAGTGTTATCCCGATTCCGGATGCAATTCGGAAAACGCCACCGACCTGAAGGTGGACACGACGGCGCCGGTTATTTCCAACACGAACGCGACGCCGAGTATGAATGGCGCCACCATCACTTGGGATACTAATGAACTTACCACTACCCAGCTTGAATACGGTACCGATTCGGGACTCGCTGGCAGCACGCTCACCGCGATCACCGATACGCCGGCTGACACCAGCGGGAAAACCGCCGGCCATAGCGTTTCTCTTTCAAACCTAAGCTGTAATACATTGTATTACTATAGAGACCGTTCGCGCGACGCGGGCAACATCGAAGGGACAACCGGCATCTTGAATTTTACCACTTCCGCCTGTCCATCGCAGCCAGCCAAAACGGCAGTGTTTCATATCGCCGGCGCGACCGGCACTGTCACCAACGGTTCGCCTCTCTCTCAAGTATTTTCTGTTTCCATACCGGAAAACGCGACCACCACCAAGAGCGCGTTTGTTGAGATTACCGGCGTGTACGCTTCGGGCGCTTCTTCAAAAGACATCGCCGTTCAGGTTAACGGCCAGACATCGCGCGTTTATGTCGTGCCCGCTTCAACCGTCAGCTTTTTTAAATTCATTCATCCGATCAATCCGGTCAATTCAAGCCACACTCTTTATGTTACGCCCCAAACCAACACCACCGTGTACATTACTTCGGCGAAACTGATAGTAAATTACGCTTATACGCCGTAAGTAATTATCATTTGTCATTATCAATGGTATAATTAATTAAAAGCGCATGAAAAAAAATCTTATCATTGTCGTTGTTGTTTTCGCCGTCATTGCCGCTGGCGGCATTGCGTTTTTTGTTGTAATGCGCGGTGAGCGCAAAGTTACGGTGCAAGGGAAACCTCGCGTTATTGAAGAAAAGCTGATTATCCCAGACACGCAAGCGGTAAGCGAAGGTGAGGCGCGTGTATTAGAACAGGGCGCTGTCGCCGTTCCGCTGGTGCCAAAAAGCGAGGGAGAAAAAGTGATCGTTCCGCGCGCCGAGCTTACGCTGAAAGAAGGATACGAAGCGGCCGGCGTTGCCGCGCGAGAATGGGATGCCGAAGCGATGCTGGTGTTCGTCAAATCGCTCGGCGCCGTCACCCTTGAAGGAAAATCGAGTTCGTGGCAAGCGTTATTCAGTTCGCCGCGCAAAAATAACGCCGGATATGAAGTGATACTGCAAGGCAAAGAAATCGTTTCAAAGAAAGAAGTGGTGTCGGAAGCGCCGGGCGCCGCCGTTCCGCAAAACTGGAAAGATCTCGTGGAAATCATTCGTGAGCTTCAACAACATCCGCTGTATCAGGACGCGCTGGTAACCGCCGTCAGTTTTCATCTCAACCCGGACAATAAAAAATGGTATTACGCCATTCTCACGACCAAAGGCGCGAACACAATCGCGGTAGAGTAGGAGGGTTTTCAATCTCCGGACTCATCAAAGAGATTATGAAAAATTATCGGTTTTTAATTGCCGTTTCCGTCATTTTGGCCGCAACGCCGATCATTCTTTTAGCCGCCAATCAGATAAAAACCTCCGAGACATACATCACCAGCGGCGACTCATCGGTCAGCTCGGCGACCAGCTCGTCGTTTTCTTTGTATATTGGAGACAACCTTACGGGCGTTTCCAACCCCGTAAAATCGGCGCAAGTGGCGGTGTCGGGCATCTACACGGGCAACGGTACCATCACAGTCCAGCTTGATTCAGGCGCGTCGCAATCTTTTACTATGGCCAATGTCGGCTCAACATCGACGCCGTTTGAAATTTTATATGACGCTTCGGGGGTCGTTAATTTCACTTCTTCGGGAACTTATACTTACACGCTCAATGTAACGCCTTCGGGAGTGGTGATATACGGACTGGGGGCGAAGGCGGTGGAAAGCCATGAATATGTTCCGACTGCCGGATGCGCCGACGGACAACCGGCCAATGAAAAAGTTAAAACCTCCGAGACATACATCACCAGCGGCGACTCATCGGTCAGCTCGGCGACCAGCTCGTCGTTTTCTTTGTATATTGGAGACAACCTTACGGGCGTTTCCAACCCCGTAAAATCGGCGCAAGTGGCGGTGTCGGGCATCTACACGGGCAACGGTACCATCACAGTCCAGCTTGATTCAGGCGCGTCGCAATCTTTTACTATGGCCAATGTCGGCTCAACATCGACGCCGTTTGAAATTTTATATGACGCTTCGGGGGTCGTTAATTTCACTTCTTCGGGAACTTATACTTACACGCTCAATGTAACGCCTTCGGGAGTGGTGATATACGGACTGGGGGCGAAGGCGGTGACAACGCATCGCTACAAACCGACGACTTGCGGCGGCGGATACGCGTCAACCGGCTCGCTGGAATCGTCCACTTTTGACACTAGTGTTATCACAGGCGCCGCTTATAATTCTATTATGTGGACGGGAGCGCTTGGCGCGGGAGAAATTGGAAAAGTAAAATTACAACTGGCAACCGACGCGGAAGGAGACGGACCCTGGACATATTATGGCTCTGATTGTTCTGCCGGCACATACTACGAACCGGCCGCTGGCGCGCCAATGGAAATCGGCTGTCCTGCCGTCCACAACAATAACCGATACTTCAGATATAAGATCACTATCTGTTCTGCTAACAATTGTTCGGATTCCGGCGCAACCACCCCGCAAGTGGACGATGTGATAGTGAATTGGAGCCCATAATTAGCGAGTAGCGCGAGCCCACGGCAAGGCCTTGCCTCGCCGTGGGCTATAAGATTTGAATAATCGTATCAATATGATACGATTATGATGTTTATTTGATACGATTATTTATTATGATGCAATTTTCTCCGAGACAACAAAAAATCATTCTCTCATTGATTCAAAAAGGAACGATGTCATCGTCTCTTATTCATAAGGAAATCGCTAAGAAAGGCGATAATGCTTCGCTGGTGACAATTAAAAGAGAACTTTCAGAGCTGGTAAAGCAGGGATATATTACGATAAGCGGAGCGGGAAGGTCTGTAGCGTACACGGTTGGAACACCTGGCAGAATTTTTTCCGACATCAATGCCCGCGAGTATTGCGTCATTGAACCGGACAAACGATATGGGATGAAAAGATATAATTTTAATCTTTTTTCCGAGATGCCGTCTGATATTTTTTTCGATACCGAACAAAAAATATTGGAAAGCGCCACGGCGGAATATGCCAAAAGAACGGAAAATCTTCCTCCAGCGATACAAAAAAGAGAGCTGGAACGCATGATCATTGAACTGTCATGGAAATCTTCCCGCATTGAAGGAAACACCTACACGCTTCTTGATACGGAAAAACTTATTTTGGAAAATCGGGAAGCGCCCGGGCACGACCGCAAGGAAGCGCAGATGATCATCAACCACAAAAACACTTTCTTGTTCATCCGAGAATATGCGTCAGAATTTAAAACATTAACGCGCGCAAATCTTGAAAAATTGCACGCAATTTTAGTTGAGGATTTAAGTGTGAACACCGGATTGCGCGAAAAACCGGTTGGTGTTATCGGGTCTTTATATCAGCCGCTTGATAACCTTTATCAGATACAAGAAGGGGTTAAAGCGCTGTCGGATGCTATTTCGCGGGCAAAAACGCCTTACACGAAAGCTATATTCGCGCTTTTAGGCGTCAGCTATCTGCAACCATTTGAAGACGGAAACAAACGAACGGCTCGGCTTATGGTAAATGCCATTCTGTTGGCATATTCTTGCACTCCGTTGTCGTACCGCAGCGTTGAAGAAAACGAGTACCGCGAAGCTATGTTGGTATTTTATGAAATCAATTCAGTAATTCCTTTCAAAAAGATTTTTCTTAATCAATATACTTTCGCCGCTGAACATTATGCGGTAAAATAATAAAACCATGAAACTGGACATCGCTTGCGGGCAGAACAAACGGGAAGGATTCTCAAGGCAATCTCCAATTTCTGCTCAAAAAGGTTTTTCCATCATTGAACTGATTATTTATGTCGCGGTTTTGTCCGTTATCGCGGCTGTTTTTGTGTCTTCTCTTTCACAAATCAGTTTCGGATGGACCAGATCAAAAGTGGAGTCGGAAGTTCAGCAAAATCTGCGTTTTGCCATGGAAAATATTTCCCAGAGCGCCAGAAGCGCGAGCGCGATAACATTCCCAACCGTCGGAACATCCGGCACTTCAACGACGATGATTGTCAACGGGCAAACTGTGCAATATTTCGCCACTACCACGGCGACGAGCACGATTTTGCAAAAAAAAGTTGGCGCGAGCGCGGCAGAAAACATAACAAGCGATATCGTGAAAGTAAATTATTTGAATTTCAAAACATTTGAAAACAACGCTACTACTACCGGAAATGTGGTGAAGGCGACCGCCACCACCAGCCAATTTTCCATGACAATTGGATACAATTCTGACAATGCGCAATTTTCATATTCGCAAAGCGCGACATCCACAGAGCGAATTAAGAATTAAGAATTAAGAATTACGAATAAAATACAGGACTCGCTTTTTCTGTTTTTCGTGATTCATAATTCATGATTCATAATTCATACCAACAAGGAATGGCTATGCTCGCTACTGTTTTGATATTGATGCTGATTATGGTGGCTGTCGGGCTTTCTATGATTTCATCCGGATTATTTGAAGGCGTAATGTCGGAAAATGAGAGGCAGTCGCAAGAAGCGCATCTTGTCGCCGCCGGAGGAGCCAAAGACGCTATGATGAGAATAGCCAGAAACAAAAACTTTGCCACAAGCACGGGCTATTTTATTCCTTCCGATCCGTCCGATTGTTCCCTTTATAGCTCCACGGCATGCGCCAAAGTGATAGTGGAAAAAGATACGGCGTCGGTGTGCAGTCAAAGCATCAGCGCCGGACAGGATTGCGTAATATCTCTTGGCACGCTTGGTAATATCGCCCGCAAAGTGGAAGTGATTTTGAATGTTAACGCCACAAGTGGTAAAATGATAATGCAGTCGTGGCAGGAAATCTGAATCATGAATTAAGAATTATGAATAAAGAATCACAGAAGATAAAGTCATTTACCGATCTTAATGCTTGGAAGGAAGGACATAAATTAGTTTTGATGATTTATGAAATCACAAAACAATTTCCGAAACAAGAAATATTCGGATTAACTACGCAAATAAGGCGAGCCGCTGTTTCATTTACTTCAAATATCGCCGAAGGATTTAGTAGAAATTCTTATAAAGAAAAGTTACAATTTTATTCAATGGCTTTAGGTTCATTAACTGAAGTGCAAAACCAATTACTGATAGCCAGAGATATTGGGTATTTAATAAATAATCAATTTAGTAAAATCGCTGAACAAACAATAACAGTTAATAAAATCACTAATGGTTTAATCAAGAAATCAAAATCCATAATTCATGATTCTTGATTCGTAATTCCATCTGTATGAATTTAACTCAATTATTTAATCCAATAAGAAATATTGTCGGGCTGGAAATCACCAGTCGGCAGATTAACGCTATTCTTTTGAAAAAAAACAAGAAAGGCGAGTTGGAGTTGGTCCGTAAATTCGCGCCTGTGCCGGCCGGCGCCGTGCAAAACGGCGAAATAAAAAAGCCGGCGGAATTAGCGCAGGCGATTAAAAGTTTCTGGCAAGCCAATAAAGATTTTTTCCAATCAAAATTCACTATACTAGCTCTGCCGTCTTCCATAGCTTTTTGCGATGTTTTGAAATTGCCGCAAATTTCCAATGAGCAAACCGCCGAAGCGGTGAAGTTGAATCTATCAACCAAGACTTTATTTCCGGTGGAATTGCAAGAAATATATTACGATTGGCAGCCGCTCAAATCCAAAGATATTTATCATCACTACGAAATGGTCGGGCTGGCTTTGCGGGAGAAAATCAAACAATGGATAGATGTGTGCTCTGTCGCCGGCATTGAACCGCTGGCTTTTGAAGCTTCGGCGTTTTCCGCCGCCAGAGCGATTGGAAATTTTGAGCATAATACAGGATTATTTGTCCGCGTTGCCGATGACGGGATTGATTTGTCCGTCATTGCGGAAAATGAAATCAGATTTTCCAGATTTATTCCAATGCCGGAGAAAGTTGAGTCTTTTGATCAATTCAAAGAATTCATCAAAACGGAAGCGCAAAAAGTCATAAATTTTTATGCTACGGACGACCCGCGCAATGAAGAAATTAAAACGGCTGTTATCGCGTTTAATTTCGCCAAAAAAAATGAACTGGAAGAGTATTTAGCGAAAAATCTCGGAATTTTGGCGGAACATGTTAAATTCTCGTCCTCGATGAAAGAGGTAGCGGACAGCTCGGAAATAGACGAATCCATTTTGCCTGTTCTGGGTGTTGCCATAAGAGGATTGATCAAAAGAGAAGAAGATACTTTAATCAGCTTGATGCCGGTCGGCACAGAAGAGAACTATCAGCATACGCGCTTGCTCGCGTATGTGTCTTTATGGTCCGACATTATAAACGCGACAGTGATACTTTTGGCTTTGCTTTTTGTCGGGACATGGTTGTTTTTAAATATTATCGGCAAACGGCTGGACCAGCAGCTGGCGCAATTCCAAACAGCTTTTACTTCTCAATCTGAAATTCCGGAGCTGGAAGAACAAGCGCGGCGCTTCAATGATTTGACGGCGCAAATATCGGCGCTGGGCGCGCAAAACAATTGGATAGAGTCGCTTGAAAAAGTCACGAAAATTTTAGGTCAGCCGAATATCAAAATTCACAACATCAATATGCCGGACCCTGCCGGAATAATATCGGCAAGCGTTTCCGCTTCCGACAGAAATACTGCCATCGCTTTTCGGAAAAACATGGAGAAAAATGAGGAATTAGAAAGCGCGCTAATACCGCTTTTGCCGTTGGAGTTGAAAGAGAATATAAATATGAATATCAGTTTTAAATTGAAAGAAATTTGAATTGAGAAA
>CAYIVQ010000028.1:0-10750 GCA_964366905.1 uncultured Candidatus Saccharibacteria bacterium | reverse complement strand
GTTCTTTTAAAATCATATTCGGATGATTTCGTATCACAGCCCATGCGTCTTCCGGATTATTACGGCTATTAATGGCTAAGATAACGCCTCTGTTATAATAATCTAAAATCGCTTGCTGAAAAGCCAAGAAGCTATTTCCTGGCGCTTGCAGTGATAAAGCAAGATTATCAATACCATCCTCCCCCGCTACTCCTCCCCAAAGCGTATTATCAAGGTCTAAAACAAGACATTTTTTCATAATTCCCATATATTAACATAAATTACATTATTGCAAACGCGACCGCCGTCGTACTTGTATGAGCAATCGAAACTGAAACAGGCAACTTTTTCCCTGACTTATATGCTTCTGGCTTGCCGTCATGCCCATGCCTAATTTCAATCTCAATAAAAGGGAATTTTTTAACGCCAAGCGCTTTACTCACCGCTTCTTTAGCGGCAAATATCCCCGCCAAATGTAAAGCCGTATCTTTGTATAAAAAACAATAATTAAGTTCATCTGGCGTGAACGTCTTATGTAAAAAGCCGCAGTCTTTGTCCTGCGCAAATGGTTCAAAGCGGCGAACATCAACAATATCAATGCCAATCTCTTTTTTAGTATTCCAAAAAAACATACTTAATATTTTTTAATCACATGCCAGGCTAATAAATTCATAAGCGCTGTTTTTGCAAAGATAGCATACACAAGCCCCCAAATGCCAAAAGGAGGTATAAGTATGAGGTATAACACTACCTGAAGCACAGGATCAGCAATGTTGTTGATATACACAACCTTGACGTTTCTTTTCGCAGTATAATACTGCCAAACAAACATGTGAGGAATGACAGCAAATCCGAACATAAGAACAATGGACTTATTTACTTCGTTGACATATTGCGGAAAAAATATATAAAAAAACGGATATGCAAGCACCGTATATGATAAAGAAGCGCACAAAAGCACCAATGTAAGAGTTGTTAATTTTTTTACAAGAATATGTTTTATGATGTCATGGTCGCCTTTTACAAATTTTGGGTAAGCAACTTGCAATGCCGTAACCACTACCCTTCCCGCCTCTTGCGGAATAGTTGACGCAATCCAATATGATGCGAGTGAAATCGGACCAAAAAAGTGATACACAATAAATTTATCCGCTTGTCCCAGCAACATGTAAAATACCCCGGCAAGCGTTGTATGCCGCGCATATGGGAGCATCCCCTCATCTTGTATATTATTTTTCGGAGGAAATCTTTTTACTAAAAATTTATATTGCAGATAAACCGCAATTGCTTGCGCGATATAAAAAGCGGCAATAAGATATATTGTTTCCGGAACGATATAAGCGGCAGAGATAACCGCAAGGCTGCTAACAAGTTTAATAATCCCTGTGTAGATAGAGCTGTATTTAAATTCATGTTTGCCTTGCAGGTACGGCGCATAAACAGAATATGATTCTATAATTGGCAGACACAATGACATAATAAAAATACTAATTCCAAAAATGGCATTTCCTCCCAACACCCAAAAGTAAAGCGCAATGCCTGCCCCAACAAGAAACGCGATAATGCCATATTTCTTTTTTATTGCAAGAGCTGTGTAGAGAGCGCCATCTTGCCCAAGAACAATAGACCTGATAAGAGCCGCTGACAATCCTGAAAGAGCAAAAAATGTAAGTACTGAATAAATAGAAATGATTAAGCGATAATCGCCAACAATATTTTTAGGAACATAGTTAGCGAACACGACTGTTGTGATAAAAGCAGCAAGTGATGCTATTGCCTGACCAACCAGGACCCAAAATGTATTTTTAGTAAAATAATGCGCGTCAAAATTAAATGACACCCCCATCCACGTTATTATTTTATTGACAGTAATTTTCATTATGTTTATATTTCTATGAAATATGCAGATAAGTATATCATATTGGAACACAAAATGTTATACTAAAATCATGCGTTGATAGTAAAAAATAACCCAAAAGCATGAAAATTATTATCATATAAATAATTATGGGAGTTAAAAACATAATCGTTTTAGGTGGCGGCGGCCATGCTAAAGTCGTAACAAGCGTACTGCAAAGAGATCCTAAATACAATATTCTTGGATTCTTAGACGATGATCAATCGAAAAAAGAAATGCTTGGCACTAAAAGACTAGGCAGTCTTCTTCCTGTGAGTGACGCCTTAGAAAAGTCATTTTTTGCTATTGGGATTGGGCATTTAGGGAACACAAAACACAGAGAAAAAATAATCGAAGAATATAAACAAAAAGGACACATAATGGAGAAAGTTATAGCCCCAACGGCAATTATTAATCACGAGGTAACTCTTGGTGATGGTGTTGTTATTTTAGATGGGGTCATATTGCAACCAAGTGTAATTATAGGAGACTACTCCATAATCAATACAAAAGTTTCCGTTGACCATGATTGTCATATTAATAATCATGTTCATATCGCCCCTGGAGCTACCCTTTCGGGAAATGTAATGGTTGGCAACAGAGTTCTTATTGGAACAGGGGCTTCAATTATACAGGGTGTTACTATTGAAGATGATTGTATTATCGGCGCCGGATCAGTAATAATACATAACTGTGATAAAAAAGGAGGGGTATATGTTGGTTCGCCTGCAGAATTAATTAAGGAAAAATAATCTATGAAAATACGCCTAAGCAAACCATATATTGGCAAGGAAGAAATTGATGCCGTTGTTGAGGTCCTACAATCCGGCACTCTTAGTCTCGGCCCAAAATTGTCAGAATTTGAAAAGATGTTCGCAAGTTATATTGGAGTCAAGTATGCTGTTGCCGTCAATAGCGGGACATCCGGTCTTCATCTTATTGTGAAAGCATTAAATATTAAAGAAGGTGACGAAGTAATCACTACTCCTTTCAGTTTTGTCGCATCTGCTAATTGTATTCTCTTTGAGGGAGCAAAGCCTGTGTTTGTCGATATAGATGAAATCACTTATAACATCGACTCTAGGAAAATAGAAGCTGCGATCACGCCAAAAACAAAAGCAATACTTCCTGTTCATGTATTTGGTCAAGCTTGTGACATGGACCCGATTATTGCAATAGCTAAAAAACATAGTTTAAAAATTATAGAAGATTCATGCGAAGCAGTTGGCGCAAAATACAAACATAAAAAAGCTGGAACATTCGGTGACGCGGCGGTGTTCGCGTTTTACCCAAATAAGCAAATGACCACCGGAGAAGGAGGAATGATCGTCACTAATAACGATGAAATAGCAGTATTATGTAAGAGCTATAGGAATCAAGGACGAGATACCATGGCATGGCTTGGACATTCAAGAATAGGGTATAACTATCGCCTCGATGAAATGAGCTGCGCGCTTGGCATAGAGCAATTAAAAAAAATCGATACTATTTTAAATACGCGCAGAAATATCGCGCAGAAATATCTGAAAAAGTTGGCGAACAATAAAGATCTCATACTTCCTATAGTGCCTGATTACAATGAAGAAAGTTGGTTTGTATTTGTTATCCAAGTACAAGATGGCATCAATAGAGATAGAGTTGTTGAATTATTGAAAGAAAAAGGTGTCGCATCAAATACATATTTCCCGCCAATCCACTTGCAAAAATTTTATAAAGAAGATTTTGGTTTCAAAGAAGGAGATTTCCCTGTCACTGAAGCAATTTCAAAACGCACTATCGCTCTTCCGTTTTTCTCTGAGCTCACTGATGAAGAAATAAATTATGTGTGTAAAAGTTTAGTCGAAGCTGTTGCTGAAAGTAAATAATAATCATATCTTCTGTATTACTGCGCACATCCCATACATATGCCTTGTAGGTGGTTTAGTTTTCTGTAGAAACTTTAGATCATGGTATAAACATACAAGTTTTATATACATCCATGCAGGAATTACATCCATAAGAACTTCTCTGTAACCTTTTTTCTTATAGCGTGCAAAGGTTCTGTCCTTATTAATTACGGGACCTGCGTGTGGCGGAGCGTTCGCGGTGCCGACATGCACACTCCATATTTTATTTTTCGTATAATCAGTAAAATCTATAAAAGATGCCTTGGCATTGAAGTATTGCGCAATTGATCCTATCCCTTTTTCAGTAAACCACCAAAGGTGCACCGGCGCGGACTCAGTCTCCCAAATCGTCCCCTCTGGATGAATGTCTTTGATTGGTGTTGTTAATATTAACTTCCCCCCATGTTTTAAAACCTTCAAACTGTATTCAATAAAAGCAACGGGGTCGACAACATGCTCAATAACCTCAGTAGCAATAACCACCTCATATTTTTCTTTATTACTTCCTGAAAAATTTTCTATCGTCCCTTGTGAATATCTTTTCCCAAAAAGATTATTCGCGAAATTTGTTGCAATATCAGAATAATCTAATCCGTAACAATCGTAACCAGCTTTATTAAAAGCATAGGTAAAGTACCCAAGTCCAGAGCCAATCTCTAATATCTTGGCATTTTTTTTGATCTTATGATCCTTGATAGCTTTTACGACTCCCCAAAAAATAGCGCTATAGTTTGCGAGGTCAGCAAGCGGGTCCTTTAATTTTTTTACACCTCGCGCAAGATAATAGTAATATTTAGTTTCTTTCGTAGCGTCTTCATCGTAAATAAGATCATATTCTTCTTTTAAGTTGCTCATCGGGTCAACAAAAGACGATTTACAGTTTGAACATTCATATACATCGTATTTTGTCCCGACAATATAACCGCTCATACTTTCGTAGACGCGATATACTTGCGATTTACATAATAAGCATGTTTTTGTGTGAATTGTTTGTTTATTATCCATAACTTTCCGCAAATCTTTATGAATCTTTAAAAATTTCAACAATACCCTTATCTATTTTGAAAAACTCTATTAATACCACACGCTACAAAGCAGTTTATTTCTTAATAAGCGGGCGCGGAGGGAATCGAACCCCCAGTTCTGCTTTTGGAGAGCAGTGGTTTACCACTAACCGACGCGCCCAATAAACAAAAAATCACAATTTCCAAACGCCAAATTACAAACAAATAATCTCCGCGAAAACACTAAAACATACGGCCTGCTAGCCTAAACACAAAAACAAATTCCGTGATTATTAGATTATTTCTTCCCTTCCTTGTGAGTAGTATGTTTGCGGCAGTGCTTGCAGAATTTGGCAAGTTCCAGTTTTTTCACAGTCGCGCCGGTTTTTGCCCTCATCGACCAGTAGTTGACGTTTTTGCAATCTTTGCACTGCATCTTGATTATGTTCTTTTTCTTTTTGGCGGCCATCTTAAAATCGAATTACGAATTACGAATTACGAATTACGGAAAATATTATTTTTCTAAATAAATCATTTCCTTCTTGATTCGTGATTCATGCTTCATGATTCGTGAAATCAATGGAGCCGTTGGCCGGAGTTGAACCGGCGACCTACTCCTTCACTTGCACCTCTATTTGCTAAAAAGACACACTATTAGAGGGTCAGACTGTATATTAGGCATATCTTGCAACTGCAAGACTTATCCTCCCTTGTCAGTCGTTCGGGCGTGTCGCTTGATTGACGCCACGGTCTTGACCTTGTGTTAGGTCTTTAACCGTTATTCGGGATTCACTATGAAGTTTCCTCGCATAGTGGGCAAGATTAAGTGATTCACCATGGAGTTGCTCTACCAACTGAGCTACAACGGCAATATTAAATTTTTAACACTAACTATCTTAATTCATCAATCATATTAAGTATAACATCACGAAGTTTCTTATTATGATACTCTAATATTATTACTCCATATTTTGATTTTTGTCTATAAGTTCCAACTCTACCTGATTTCAAAACAGTAACTTTGCCCTTAATTTGATTCGGAGTAATTCTCAATTCTTGAATCCAGAATCTTTTTGCATCAATAATGCTAATATCGCTGAAGATTATGAGACGAAAGCCAATATCTTTCTTTCTTACACCACACACATTAACTAGAAATTTTATAAAGCACCTAACTAATGCGGGGTCAGTATTGCCTAATCTCACAGAAACCTTATTTTTTCTGTGCCCTTCTCCCCAATACAAACCTAATCCCAACCCAAATAATTTTAACTCCTCTCTTGTGAATTTCTTTTTGATTCTAAATGGGTCCCCTTTAGGATTTTTCTTTACATAGATAGCCTCGCTTATCGTTCTTTTCGGAATATTATGTTTAGCCAGCCAATAATGGACTTTTCTCTCCTTGCATTTAATTATCTCGGAAATCTCTGCAGCAGATTTATGGTTTTTAATATATAACCTATAAAGATTTTGAAAAGATAATTGCTGATCCATAATATAATAGCGTTATTAATTAATAATAACGCTATTATATTATTTGGTCAAACAAGTACTGTACAAGATAATGGTCTACAAAATATAACTAACAATAGACAATAGATATGTTAAAAACTATTTGGTGCGCCGGGCAGGATTCGAACCTGCGTAGCCGCAAGGGCGCTTGATTTACAGTCAAGTGCGATTGACCACTCCGCCACCGACGCGTTTAGGGGTATGGGATTCGAACAGAATACCATACCCCTGGCATTATATCACAAAAAAACATATCAAACTGAAAATCTGAGCCGGCGGTCAGGATTGAACTGACGACCTACTGTTTACAAAACAGTTGCTCTACCACTGAGCTACGCCGGCATTTTTTAGGACAACAACTACGCTATTCCGGCTTGTTGGTTGTGCTGTCTTGTTCCTCAACGATTTCCTTTGTAGCGGGTTTTTCTGACGCTTCATCCCGCGCTACAGCGTCATTTTGCCGCTCCACTTCTTTTTTAGAGAACCATTGATGCTCCCACTCTGTTTTTTGCAATTCCTGGCTGGCTTTTTTTGTGAGATGCTCAACAGCGTGGTACGCTCTCAAGAAAAAAACTCTGATGTAGTTAAGCGTGATCGTGATTTGAGTAAGAGCGTAGATTCTTAATTTTTTAGCATCAAGCGATTCTCGCAACGCGCTTGCCGCGCGCGACAGAAAAAGCAAAAATGTTTCCTGATTCGCGATTGATTCTTGCGAAATCCGCGATAAAGACGGCATCTTGCTTAAAACAAGATATAAAACGCCGCCAAGAGAGATAAAAAATATTATTGGCAATAAAAAAACGAGATTCATGTTTGTATGAGAACTCTATATTTCAAATCGAGCAAACTTCCCTATTTCTATATTCTCTCCGATTTTTGCAACATACTCGACTATCAAATCCTTTACTGACTTTTCATCATTTTTGACAAATTTCTGATTCAACAGGCAGTTTTCATCAAAATATTTATTGAGCTTGCCGTCTATAATCTGATCAATGACATTTGCAGGCTTGTTTAGAGACGCGGTTTGCTCTCTGAACATATTCTTTTCTTTTTCAATCGTTTCCGACGGCACATCTTCCGGCTTTAAATATTTCGGGTTCATTGCTGTTATGTGTAAAGCCAAATCATGAGCAAGACTCTTGAACTCTTCGTTTTGAGCCACAAAGTCAGTTTCGCATTTTAGCTCCAACAGCGCGCCAACCTTGCCGTTGGAATGAATGTATGAAGCAATAAGACCGGCCTTTGTTTCCCTTGCTGATTTCTTATCAGCAATTATTTTCCCTCTCTTCTTTAATATTTCCAGAGCTTTTTCTTCATCGCCGGCGGTTTCTTCCAAAGCCTTTTTAACGTCACTCATGGACGCGAGAGTTTTTTCTCTTAATTTTTGGATTTTCTCAATAGTAACCGTCATATTGTTATTCGTTATTTGTGATTCTATTTTTGCCTTCTTGAACCGCTTCGGCCAATTCATCCAGCAAAAGCTTCACAGACTTCAGAGATCTGTCATTGGCCGGGATCGGATAATCAATGAGAGTGGGATCTGTATTGGTATCGGTGATCGCGACCACCGGCGCTCCGATGTTCTTTGCTTCCCGCACCATTCCATCATGCTCCCCTATGTCAACAACCACTAAAGCGTTCGGCAATTTTTTCAAAGTTTTCAACCCGCCCATTTTCTTTTCCAAATCAGCCAATTCTCTTTCTTTTAAAAGCTGCTCTTTTTTCGTATACTTTACCCATTCGCCTTTGCTCCTGTCTTCTTCCTGCTTCAAAAAATATCCGAGGCGTTTTGAAATAATGTCAAAATTCGTCAAAGTGCCGCCTAACCATCTCGTTGTAACATAAGGCATGCCGACTCTCACGGCAGTGTCTTTGATAATCGCCTTGGCCGGCATCTTGGTGGCTACAAATAAAACCACGCCGCCGCGCGAGACCACATCTCTGATGAATTCTTTGGCTTTTTGAAGTTCATCCAGCGTCTTCTCAACATTAATGACTTGAATATTTTGTCTTGTAGTAAGCAAAAACGGCTTCATTTTCGGATGACCCTTTGATTTCCTATGCCCTATATGCACTCCCGCCTCCACCATCTTCTGAAGCATTTCAATGTTTTGATTATTTGTTTGAACGGTTGTTTCCATATAAATAATGATTTAAAACTGAATAATAAAAAATAAAGCGCTTAGCGCTTACTTGATAAAAGTTAACAAATATTCATTGTAAAGTCAACTATTAACCAATTTATCCGCCACTTGCCATATATTTCCCGCTCCCATGGTAACTAATAGGCTATTTCCAATATCGCTGCCGTTTTTAATGTAGTTTACAATATCATCTTTATGTTTTATGAAAATCGCTTCTTTATTTTTAGATCTTAAAATATCAGCCATCTCCTCTATATTAACACCAATATTATCGCCTTGTTTTTGCTCTCTGGCAGAAGCGTAAACGTCACTTAAAATAACTGCGTCGGCATCTGAAAACGCCGATGTGAATTCATTAAATAATGCCTTTGTGCGCGAATAAGTATGCGGCTGAAATGCCGCGATTATTTTCCGATTGCCATGCGATTGTCTCAACGCTTTAAGCGTCGCCTTTATTTCTGTCGGGTGATGAGCGTAATCGTCAAAAATCAACATATCGCCAAACGAACCGACTAACTGTTGGCGGCGCGCCGTGCCGTGAAAATTCTCCAGAGAACTTTTTGCCAATTCTGGCGGTACTCCCAAAACAAGAGCCGCCTGATACGCCAAATTGGCATTGAGCAAATTATGCTCTCCCAGGCATAAAAGATCCATGGATAAAATATCATCCGGATTAATTGCTATCACTTTGCATTTAGCTTCTTTTGCTAACTCGCAAAGCGATTCATCGCCGCCATTGATAACTAAAAATCCGTCTTCCGGCAAAAGACTTATGAACTTTGAAAAAGCTGATTGATAATGTTTGGCGTCCGCAAAATAATCCGGATGATCATAATCAATGTTTAAAATAATGGCGGCGCGCGGCCGATAATTCAAAAATGCCTCTTTATATTCATCCGCTTCAAGCACAAAAAGAGAATCCGACCGAGATAAATCCCCCGCTTGAGCGCCACTGCCCCAATCAATAACTTTCGAGCCGACAATCGCCGTAAGGTTTTTATCTGCCAGCTTTAAAACATGAGCAAGCATTGCCGTAGTAGTGGTTTTCCCATGACTGCCGGAAACCGCGATGCCATAAACAGAATTAAAAAGCTGGGCGACGATATCCGGATAAGAAAAAACCGGTATGCCAAGCGATTTCGCCGCAACCACTTCGGCGTGATCATCCTGATAAGCGTTTGATCTAATAATAGTGTCTTTGCCGATTATATTGCCAGCGTCAAATCTTTTTACTTCAATGCCAAGCTTTTTGAGTACAGAATCCGTCATGAATTGCTCCTCGACATCGGAGCCGGTAAGCCGCGAGCCGTTGCGCAAAAGAATTTCCGCCAACGCGGTCATTCCAACTCCTTTAACGCCAATCATATGAATGTTTTTATGCCGACGGATGCTTTCCATTGTGTTTTTTGAATTTTTTAAATAACCAGAATAACCCGACCGCGGCGGCAAAAACCGATATAATCTCCGGCCATAGCCGCGAAAACGCGCTATACGATAAAGCCGCGCCGGAAAAATTATCATTGCCGCCACTTTGAAAAACAGCGGCTGGTGCGCCAACTTCATAAGCAAAAGCTGGCTCGATAATAAACGATTTTACGCCGTTTCGTTTTTTATACTCCACAAATAAAGATTTATTTGTTGCTTGAGATGCTGATATTTTAATATCCGAAACCTGCGCCGACTCATTATCGTTTTCCGGTATAATCGAGGAAATAGAAATATTTTTCGCGCCAGGTGTTTGCTCGGAACTCCATTCGTATTGTCCGCCGGCGACCAAAGCGGCAGAATTATCTCGCGGAGCATTTTTATATTCAACTTTTCCAGCCGTCTGTCCGTTTGGATAAAATAAATAAACCGCGCCGCTATCATCTGGCAGAGAAATGCCGATGATAATTTTTGAGAGCGCTAAAAATCCGTTGCCGGTTAAAAAAGTGCTGGACGGAATTTTAAAATCAGGTTTTGCTTCTTTCGTGCTCAATCCCCATCCGGAAATATCAGCACCGTGAGACGATTGGTTTGCCAACTCAATCCAATCGCCATTTTCATCGGAAGCATTAGGCGTAAATTCCGATATCACAATACTGTCCGAATATATTTCAGCCCGCAATTGATCCTCAGCCGATTCCGCGCCGTTAGAAATTTTCAGAGTAACGATGTAATCGCCCGGAAATAAATATTTATGTAAAACCTGTTTGCCTTCTTTGGTTGCACCGTCGCCAAAATTCCATAAAAAGGTCAGCTCGCCGTTTCCTTGTGATTTTGATCCGTCAAAAAACACATCTTCGCCCATGACCGCGACAATACCGTCTCCCGCTTCAGCGATTA